>DASTBC010000073.1 GCA_035712245.1 Candidatus Eisenbacteria bacterium | reverse complement strand
TCCCATCTCGTGGCGTCGTTCCGCGCGACGCTCGAGGAGGTGGCCGAGGCGGATCTCCTCCTCCACGTCGTGGATGCGTCCGAATCGGCCCCGCAGGCGCACATCGATGCGGTGGAGGGCGTGCTCGAGGAGATCGGCGCGCTCCACCGACCGAGGCTCCTCGTGTTCAACAAGATCGACGCCGTGGAGGACGAGGTGGTCCTGATGGGGCTCCGCGCGCGGTACCCTGGAGCGGTCTTCGTCTCCGCGATGACCCGCGAGGGGATCCAGGAGCTGCGCGACGAATCGATCCGGCGGCTCCTCTCGGAGCACGGCGTCGACCGGGCGAGAGCGGACGGCGCGTGAGCGCAGAAGGCACGTGAGCGCTCCCGGATCTTCGGCAGCCCTCCCCTCCGCCGGAACCCTCGACCGGATCGCCGCGATCCAGGGCGCGGTACGCGACGCGGGACTCCAGGGATGGCTCTTCTTCGACTTCCACGGAACGAATCCCACCGCGCGCGCGATCCTCGGCGTGGGCGAAGGAGCCGGGGCGCCCAAGACGACCCGGCGGTGGTTCTATCTCGTGCCGGCACGGGGCGAGCCGGTCAAGGTGGTTCATCGCCTCGAGCCAGCGGCGCTGGATCATCTTCCCGGCGAAACGCACGTCTACCTCACGTGGGCGGAGCTCGACCGCGCGATCGCGGAGACGATCGGCGGCGTGGGGCGCGGGGGCGAGCGCGGGGGCGAGCACGGGGGCGAGCGGGGGTACGAGCGCGGGAACGAGCGGGGGCGCGAGCCCTCGATCGCGATGGAGTACTCACCCCTCGCGAGGCTTCCGTATGTCTCGCGTGTCGACGCGGGCACGGTGGAGATGGTCCGTGCCGCGGGAGCGAAGGTGGTCTCCTCGGCCGATCTCGCGCAGCGGTTCGGAGGCGTTCTCTCCCCCGAGCAGCGGCGCGATCATGTCGCCGCCGGGCGCCTGGTTCACGACGTCATCCAAGGCGCGTTCCGGCACGCGGCCGATGCGGTGCGCGCCGGCACGCCGTGTACCGAGGTCTCCCTTCAGGGGTGGATCCGGGAGCGGCTCGCGTCCGCCGGGCTCGTCTCGAGCGATCCTCCCACGGTGGCCGTGAACGAGCACTCGGGCGATCCGCACTTCTCGGTCTCTCCCGCCGGCGATCTTCGGATCGGCCGCGGCGACTTCCTGCTCGTCGACGCGTGGGCGAAGGCGTCACGGCCCGGCTCGGTGTACGCCGACTACACGCAGGTGGCGTTCCTGGGCTCCTCGGTGCCCGAGCGTCACGGCGAGATCTTCTCCATCGTGTGCGATGCGCGCGATCGCGCGATCGAGACCGTGCGCGCCGCGCTCCGTGAAGGCCGCCCCATTCGCGGTTGTGACGTGGACGACGCGGCACGCGGGGTGATCCGCGAGCGCGGCTACGGAGAGCGCTTCGTGCACCGCACCGGCCACTCCATCGGAGAAGAGGTCCACGCGAACGGCGTCCACCTCGACAATCTCGAGACGCGGGACGAGCGCCAGCTCCTGGACGGAACCCTGGTCTCCGTGGAGCCCGGCATCTACCTCGAGGAGTTCGGCGTGCGGAGCGAGGTCGATCTCCTGATCGACGGCGGGGAGGCGGTCGTCACGACGGAGCCGATCCAGACCGCCATCCCCGCGCTGCTCGCCTGAGATGCCCGCTGCGCGGGGAGCCGATGAGATGCCGAGTGTCGGGGAAACCGGTGCCTGAGCGGCCGGGGGGCGGCGGAGCGCGCGTTCCGGAAGGCGAGATCCACCTGCGCACGTCCCGCTCGGGCGGGCCGGGCGGCCAGAACGTGAACAAGCTGGAGACGCGAGTCGAGGTCCTCTGGAACCTCGACGAGTCCGCCTCGTTCTCCGCCACCGAGAAGGAGCGCATACGGGAGGCGCTGGGCGGGCGGGTAGGCCGAGGCGGCACGATCCGCGTGGTGAGCCAGCGCCACCGCAGCCAGTCGCGAAACCGCGAGGCGGCCATGGAGCGCCTCCGTGAGATCGTCTCGGAAGCCCTGAAGCCCCGAAAGAAGCGGCGCGCGACAGGCCCCACCGCAGCCTCCCGCGAAGCGCGCCTCGAGGGGAAGCGGAGGCGTTCCTCGCTGAAGCGGGAGCGCTCCGCCGAGAGGGACCACGAGTAACCCCGCGGGTCGGGCCGGTGGGTCCACTTGCCCCGGGGCAACCTGACTGAGACTTCGCCCGTCTGGGCTCCCGCCAACTTGCCCCGGGGCAACCTGCCTGAGACTTCACCCGGCTGGGCTCCGCGAACTTGCCCCGGGGCAACCTGCCTGGGACCTCACCCCCCAGGGCTCCGCGAACTTGCCCCGGGGCAACCTGCCTGAGACCTCACCCCCCACGGCTCCGCGAACTTGCCCCGGGGCAACCCGCGCCTCATCCGCCCTTGGGCTCCGCGAACTTGCCCCGGGGCAAGTTGACTGAACGTCAAACCGACTGCCGCACGGCGAATTGGCGGCGCCCATACATCGCGTGCGCGTCCGCTATAAGTCTTTGCAAATTGGACAGTTGTGCGCTTTGTGGTCCGGGGTTCGGCCGGCGCTCTCCAGGAAAACGCCCTCAACAACCGCTTCTCGCAAGTCGATAACTCCCAGAAGGTCAACGCCCTCGCGTGGCGAGGGAACACACGGTCCGATCAGGAGATCGTCGCCCCATGCGCTCCCTTCCGGTGAAGCCCGGCCCGCGGCTCGCGGTGGCCGTCGTTCTGCTCGTCCTCGTGCTCGCCGTGGCGCTTCCTGTCGCATGGAAGCGGCCCGGTCCGCATACCAACGTCGAGGTCCCCGTGCGAGATCCGCACGCGGGGCCCCCGGCCTCCGACGAGCCCAAGGTCTTCCGCTTCTTCCAGGAGCCCCCGACCACGCTCGACCCGGCCCTCGCGTCCGACGCGTACTCGTGCACGGTCATCGCGCAGATCTACAGCCCGCTCGTCGGCCTCACGTCGAACCTGGAGCCGACGCCGCAGGTCGCGGAGAGCTGGACCATCTCCCGCGACGGGAAGACGTACGTCTTCCACATCCGTCCCGGGGTCCGGTTCCACCACGGACGCGAGGTGACGGCGGAGGACTTCGTGTTCAGCCTGACGCGGCTCTTCACGGAGCCCTTCCGCTCCGAGGGGCTGGCCGCCGGGTACCTCGACGCCATCGCGGGCGTCCCCGAGTTCGTCGCCGGGAAATCGAAGACGATCTCGGGCATCCGAGCGCTGGACGCGAGAAGGCTCGAGGTCCGCCTCAGCAGGCCGTACCGGCCGCTCCTGAGCGCGCTCGCGCTGGACCAGGCGTCGGCGGTTCCCCGCGAGCTGATGCAACGTCACGGCAACGCCATCCTCGAGGTCAGGCCGGTCGGATGCGGGCCCTTCCGCTTCGTCCGACGCGGCGACACCGAGGGCGTCGTCCTGGGCGCGAACGACGACTACTTCATGGGCCGGCCGGACATCGACACGCTGAACTTCTTCTCTCCGCCCGGGGACGTGGTCACGAAGGGCGCGGACGCGCTCCTCGACGGCCGCGCGACCCTGAGCGCGCTTCCCGCCGACCGCATCGAGGAGTTCCGCGCACGCCCCGGCATCACGATGCTGCGGTGGCAGGACCTCACGCTCGCGTTCGTGGGAATGAACGCGTCGATTCCGCCTCTGAACGACGTGCGCGTGCGCCAGGCCGTCGCGCACGCCCTCGACCGGAAGGGAATCCTCGAGCTGCAGCCCGAGGGAAAGGCGCTCGCGAACGGGATCCTGGGGCCGGGCGTTCCCGGGTACACGCCCCTGACGAAGACCCATTCCTACGACGTCTCGCGCGCGAGACAGCTCCTGGCCGAGGCCGGCTACGGCCCGCAACGTCCGCTGCCTCCCATCAAGCTCTACAAGTCGGTGACGACCAACGCCAAGGTGCGGCAGATCGACTCGATGATGGTCGCGCAACTCGGAGAGGCCGGGATTCGCGTCACGACCCAGTACGTCACGTGGCCGGTGCTGGACGAGGTCATCACCTCCCGCAAGGCGCCGATGTTCAGCCTCTCGTGGGTCGCCGACATCCCGGATCCCGACACGTTCCTCCGAGCGCTCTTCTACAGCAACAGCTCGACCAACTACTTCCGGTACGCCGACGCGACGGTCGATTCGCTCCTCGACGTGGCTCGCGGCGCGGACGATCCGGTGCTCCGCCAGAACGCGTACCAGCGCGCCGAGGAGCGAATCTTGAAGCAGGCTCCGTTCGTGCCGCTCTACCACCCGACCAGCTTCGTCGGGCTCCGCGACCACGTGATCGGGCTGGAAATGAATCCGCTCGGAATCTCGACCCTGGCCATGGAGAAGCTCCGCTTCGCGGAGCCGAAGGGTGATGGAGACGGTCGAAGCGCGTCCCGCTGACGAGCCGCGGCGCGGCCGTGGCGGGCTCCAGGCCCGCATCTTCCTCACGTTCGGCGTGGTCGTCGTGGGCCTCGTGCTCACGGCCGTCACCTTCTTCGTGCGGAGCGAGTCCGACTCCCTCCTCCGCGAGACGCGCAAACGCGGATTCGCGGTGGCGCGGAGCATCGCGTGGCTCTCGACGCCCGCGCTCCTCTCGTACAACTACATCGCCTTGAACCAGGCCGCGAGCCGCTCCCAGGCGGGCAGCGAGATCGCGTACGTGGTCATCTACGACAAGGAAGGGCAGATCGCGGCGGACAGCCGCTCGCCCAACTCCTACGGGCAGCCGCCACGAGACCCCGCCGACCACCGGGCGCACGAGGCGCGCGAGGAGCGCTGGAGCTTCATCGATCCCGGGCGTCCCGGCGAGCCGCGGATCCTCGAGATCCTCCTGCCGGTCTACGTCGAGGGGTACACGGTCAAGTGGGGCACGGTGCGCGTCGGGATCTCGCTCGAAGGGCTCGACACGGAGGTGGCGGCGCTCACGAAGAACCTGATGGTCGTCGCGCTGCTCGCGTCGGTCCTCTGCCTCATCGGCGCGCGGCTCGCCGCGCGCGGCATCACGCGTCCGATCGCGCGGCTCGTGGCGGCGACGCGCGCCATCGCGCAGGGCGACTACTCGCAGCGGCTCCATCTCCGGGGCGGGGACGAGATCGCGACCCTGGCATGGCACTTCGACCGGATGGCCGACGAGGTGCAGCGCCAGCAGGCGGAGATCCTGGCGAGCCGCGAGCATCTCGCCCGGCTGAACCAGAGCCTCGAGGCTGCGGTCGAAGCCCGCACGTATGCGCTCACCGAGTCCGAAGCCAAGTACCGGATCCTCGTCGAGAGCTCGCCCCAGGGCATCCTCATCCTCCAGTCCGGAAAGGCCGTCTTCGCGAACCCCGCGCTCGCGCAGATGTCGGGACGGACGCTGGCCGAGATCCTCCTTCCCGGCTTCGATCCGCTCTCGATGTTCGCCAGGGACTCGCGTCAGGCGATCCGCGACATCATGAGCGCCCCCGAGCGCCATCGCGCCCCCGTCGCGGTCGAGATGGAGCGGGACGGCACGAAGCTGTCCGTCGAGGCGCAGGGGGCGCCGCTCGTCTTCCAGAACGCTCCCGCGACGATGTTCCTCCTGTCGGACGTCACCGCGATGAAGGATCT
>DASTBC010000072.1 GCA_035712245.1 Candidatus Eisenbacteria bacterium | reverse complement strand
GGCCACGGCGTCCGCGCCACCGTCCTTTCCGAGGAGCGCCCGAAGGGCAGCGCTCACGGACTTCGCGGAAGGAGGCCGCCGCGCCGGCTCCTTGCTCAGGCACGACTCGACCAGCCGCTCCAGGCCGGGAGGGGCGTCCGGGCGAAGCGAGCGCAGTGGCGGCGGCGCGCCGTGCAGGATCTCGAACAGCACGGTCTCCGGACGGGAGCGGTCGAACGCCCGACGTCCGGTCGCCATCTCGTAGAGGACCGCGCCGAGCCCGTACACGTCCACCGCGGCGCTTCCCTCGTCGCCCCTCACCTGCTCGGGAGCCATGTACGGAAGGGACCCGAACACCGAGTCGCGCATCGTCGCGTCGGTGGCGGTCTGCGTCGAGTGCAGGAGGCCCGCGAGCCCGAAATCGAGGAGCTTCGGCGTGCCGCTCACGGTGAGTACGATGTTGCCCGGCTTCAGGTCGCGATGCAGGAAGCCCCGCGAGTGCGCGTCCTCGAGTGCGTCGCCGATCGCGGCTCCGATCCGGATCACCTCGTCGATCGAGAGCGGTCCGCCGCGGAGCCGGGACTCGAGCGTCCCGCCCGGGACGTACTCCATGACGAGAAAGTCGATTTCGTCCTGGCGGTCGAAGTCGAAGATCGTGGCAACGCCGGGGTGGGAGAGCCGGGAGAGGACGTGTGCCTCGCGCCGGAAGCGGTCGCGAGCCCCAGGATCCTCCAAGGAGCCGCGCAGCAGCACCTTCACGGCCACGTCACGGTCGAGGTGCTCGTCGCGAGCAAGGTAGACCTCGCCCATCCCCCCGGCGCCGAGGGCCTTCAGGATTCGGTAATGCGAGAGAGTTCGGCCGATCATGGCTGCCGCGAAGGAGCTTCGGCCCGCACGGCGAGCATCGATCTGTCAGCTGTAAGGTCAGGTGTCAAGGAGACTACTTGCGGTACCGCAACCTCACTCGCGACGGCGGCTCATCGAACCGCATGCGGTCAAGATCCGTGCGACAGCCTAGTGTCCGCCCGGCTTCACCACGGATGGCAGCGTGAAGAGCCAGCTCGCGTAGAGATATCCCAGTGCGGCGAGCACCACGCAGACAGCGATGAGGACGACAAGGAACCTGCGGTTCCTGGCGCGAACCCGCGGATCCTGCTCCTGGTCCACGGCCGTCAATTCGAGTTCGCCTCGGTCGCGGGCACCGGCATCGCCTGGTTCGGGTCCCTCGGGAAGAGCGTGTAGTTCAGGATCAGCTCGTTCACCTTCTCCGGGAATCGGGGCGAGAGCGCGAAGTAGACCGGAAGCACGCGCGTCTCGTGCGGCGCGAGCGTCTGATCCTCGAAGCAGAAGCACTCCATGAGCTGGAACTCCTTGGCCGCCTGCACGGGCCGGATGCTGTGCACCGCGCGGAAGTAGACCGAGTCGCCGCTCGTGTTCTCGAACGTGTAGTCCACCTTCACGGGCTTCCCCGGATACGTCGAGACGGCCGGCGCCGAGGGTCCGAACCGGACCGGGAGCCCCGTGCCCGCGACGCCCATGAACTTGACCCGCACGTCCCTCCCTTTCACGTTCGCCGTGGCGCTCGAGACGATGGGGGCTCCTCCCTGCATCTTGGCCTTCCCCGAGCCGTCGAGCCCGAAGCGCTCGCAGAACATCTTGAACAGGGGCACGTTCGCGTACGCGAACGAGAACATGAGGAGCACGACACCCGCGAGCGCGAGCCCGAACACCTTGTTGGAGATCCGGATCGTCACGGCCACCTTCCTACGCGTGGATCGGGATGTGCCAGACCGCGTCGGCGATGATCCCGATGAAGAGAACGAAGAGATACACGATCGAGTACCCGAACACACCCCACGCGGACCGCGAGGTTCCGTCGCGGCGGGCCCGGATCGCCTTCCAGAGGAAGATCCCGCCCAGCACGGCCGCGAGCGCGCCGAAGAGGGCACCCCCCGCGTTCACGAACGGCATGACGAGGGTGAGCCCCACCGTCGCCAGCGTATAGCGCTCGATCTGGCGATACGTCTCGGCCTCACCCTTCACGACCGGCATCATGGGGATTCCGGTCTTCTTGTAGTCGTCCTGCACGCAGAGCGCGAGCGCCCAGAAGTGCGGGGGCGTCCACAGGAAGATGATCAGGAACATGAGCACGGGCGGAAGCGCGATCCCGCCGCTCGACGCGGCCCAGGCGATCACCGGCCCCATCGCCCCCGCCGCCCCTCCGATCACGATGTTGTGCACCGTCCTCGGCTTCAGCCAGAGCGTGTAGAAGAATCCGTAGAAGACGATCGTCCCGAGCGCGAGCCAGGCGCTCAGGGCGTTGGCCGCGAGGTACAGGACGACGACCGAGATCGCGCCCACCGCGATCGCGAACGCGAGGGCCCGGCCGGGGGGCACCCGGTGGAGCGGCAAGGGGCGCTTCGAGCGCGTCCGCTCCATCATCGCATCCAGATCCCGCTCGAAGTACTGGTTGAAGGCATTCGCGGAACCCGCTGTCAGCGTGATGGCTCCGAGCACGAGGAGAAGCCGCGCCGGATCGACGAGCAGCGAGCCCTCCGCCACGAGCCCGGCGAGCGCGGTGAGAACCACGAGGAGCACGAT
>DASTBC010000071.1 GCA_035712245.1 Candidatus Eisenbacteria bacterium | reverse complement strand
AGAGCGGGGCGAATTCGACTCGTTCAAGGCCAGAATATTCTCCGGGCGCGCGGGTATCCACTATGGCCTCGGTAAGTTTCGAGAATCGATAGATTATCATAGGGCGTCCTCAATGTGGGCCATCCGAACTGGCCAGCAATTCGAGTTTCTGGCTGCATGTTCGGGTGAAGCAGTCGATCAGATGATCCTGGCCAATTACGACCGAGCGTTGAGTTGTGCCCGAGAGGCCTACAGGGTCGCTTGTGAGATAGGAAACGAGTATGAAGCTGTCAAGAACATGGAGACAGAGGCGCTCTGCCTCAACCTGATTGGTGATTCCGCCGGGGCCGAGGAAGTTGCAGAACGGATGCTTCAAGCGAGTGAGAAATTTGGGCATTCCACTGTTGCACCCCGTGCTCTGCTCCTGGCAGGTATTTTGGCACAAGGGCGTGCTGAAGTTCGCCGAGCCCGTGATTTGCTTGAGAGGGCCGAGAGTATGCTTCTTGAATCTCGCGATTGGGAGGATCTACCGATCGTCCAGATCGAATTGCAGCTGCTCCGAGCCCAGGAGCATGCAGAGGCGAGCTTGCGTGCCGTCTTGGGGATTGTTGAGGAGAGTGTTAAGACCGGAGCGTTGACTGTCCAACTCCGTGGATGTGTCGTGCTCGGTGAGATCCTGATGGCAAGTGAGATCGACAACTCTGATTACACAGCGGTCCTGACTGATGGACTCGGTAGGGCTGGCAATGCGGGTGCGTGCGAGGACGAATGGCGTCTTAATTATGCCCTGGGGGTACTCGCCTTGAGAGACGGTGATACAAGGGGCGCGATGATTCGGCTTTCCCAAGCACTGAGAGTTTTTAGAGCCATCGCGGATCGCCTGATTCCGAGCCATAGGAAGTTCTATCTTGAGACGGCTCACGCTAAACGGCTCCTATCCAGGGTTTCCCAGCCTACGGATTGACGTCGTGATGGGCCGCATTCAGGTCGTGCTTCGCCGCATTCATATCGTGCTTTGCCGCATTGACGGTCCCACCGTCCTGAACCTGATCGCCCACGGGATTCATCAGCGCGTTGTCGCCGCATCCCGTCGTCAGCAGGGCCGCCGCCAGGAAGACGCTCATCGCTACGACCTTCAGTCCCTGTTTCACCGCGCTCGACCGTTCCATCTGAACCTCCTCCGTGTCGGCGCCGTCCCTGGCAACCCACCATTCCTGTCCTCTCCTAGGGCAACCTGGGTGCCACGGGGATGACCCGACCCTCGGACGGTGCCGATCGTCCTCAGCGCTGTAATCCACAGCAGTGATGTGGCTTAGCCAATGGGCTGAATGGCCAAAAGTTGGCCACGGCGGGCCAGGTGGGTGATGGGGCCGAGGGAGTGGTCGTGTGGCGTGGCTGATCCGGGCCGGAAGCCCCGGCGGGGGTGTTTACTTCATCATTTTCAGCTACTTACAGCACTTGGCTGGCCCGAGCCAGCGTGGGTGGGATTTCCCGCAACGGACCGGGTAGGGTCCGGGCGTCTCAACCTACTGCAGGAGAAGGAGTTCCTCTGGAACTCGGCCTAACCTCGGATTCGTCGCCGCCACGTCCCGATAGGTCCTCAGGAACACCCCCGGGCCGCCCGCGATCGCGTCGCGAAGCGCCTCGGGACCCCGGGCGGCCTCGATCCGATGAGCCGCGAACATGCCGCTGATCGCCCCGTACTTCCCCCAGGTGGGGCCCGTCACGGCCATGTCCGCGATCTCCGATCGTCGGACGCGGCCCGAGTCGAACCGCCGGACATTCCGAATGGCCTTCCCGAGGCGATCGAACGCATCCACTTCCCGGGAGCTTGGCTTCCAGGTGAAGAGGGAGTCGGATCCCGGCCGGTCCCGGAAGTCCACGTAGTGGCCGACGCCTTCTTCGAGCATGGCCTTGCCGACGAACGCGACCTCGTTCGTGGTGCGGCGGTAGGGCTCCCATCCCGGGAGCCCGGACTCGATCACGCGAATGCCCGCATGGAACAGCTCGTGCGCGAGCACGTGCTCGAGTCCGTCCACGCGCTCCCGTGTCGTCTCCCCGTAGGCGAGGACATCGGTCAGGTTGACGAGGACCACCGGGCCACCGCCGGCCACGGCGCTGCCTGGAACCAGTGTGACGGCGTCGAACGTCGTCTGGCTGCTGATCACGAACCACACCGTTGTCTTCCGCCAGGGCCCGCCCTCGGGAAGATATCGGGCGGCACGACTCACCAGGCGGGTTCGCAGGCGGTCACCTCGTGACTCCACTTCATCGAGCACCGCGGAGAGCGAGTCGCGCTCGCGATAGGCGGGGTCCAAGCCGAATCCGCACACCCCCGAGTCGGGAAGCTCGATCGCGCGCGCGACCTCGTCGTCCTTCGTGAGGCAGGCAAACTGATCACGAAGGAACACGCGCAACGTGTGGTACGCGGGGGATTGCGCGATGCGCGCGGCCGTCGCGCGCGACCTTCCGTCGCCGCTTCCCGTCCGGACGGTGCTCTTCCAAAGGGAGAGGATCTGGCGCGCGGGGCCGGTGTCGACCAGGAGATCCTGAGGCTGCAGGGGACGCGCATCGCCCCCGGCCTTGCCCTGACCGGATCCCGAGATCATGTCGGCCACGCCCGCGGTGGTCGCGCACGAGACCGAGGAGAAGAGGAGTAGCGCGAGGAACGCGAGCGGAGCGCGAAGGGTCAGGAGATCACGCCCCCTGGAACATCCGCTCGATCGTGTCCCGATACCGCTCGGCCATGACCTTGCGCTTCACCTTGAGCGACGGCGTGAGCGTCCCGTTCTCCACGGACAGGTCGTTCGGGATCATCTCGAAGCGCTTGATCTTCTCGAACTGGGCGAGCGCTCCGTTGATGCGCTCCACCTCCGCGGCGATCTCGGCCTGCGTGGCCGCGCCCTCCGGGATGATGAGCGCGCCGATGAACTTCCTCCCGTCCCCGACGACCACGGCCTCGTGGATCTTGGGCGAGGACTTGAGCGCGCCCTCGATCATCTGCGGCGGGATCTTCTTCCCGCCCGAGGTCACGATGAGATCCTTCTTCCGGTCGGTGATGCGCAGGTGCCCGTCCGGATCGAGCACGCCGATGTCCCCGGTGCGAAGCCAGCCCGAGTCGAGGGTCTCCCTCGTCTCCTCGGGGCGATTCCAGTACCCCTTCATCACGTTCGGCCCGCGCAGGAGGATCTCGCCGTCCTCCGCGAGGCGGATCTCGACGCCGTCGAGCGGCGGGCCGACGGTGCCCACGCGATGGCTCTCGAACCGGTTCACCGTCGCCGCGGACGCGGTCTCGCTCAATCCGTAGCCCTCGAAGATCGGCTGGCCGGCGCCGTCGAAGAAGAGCGCGACCTCCCGGTTCAGGGCCGCGCTGCCGGACACGCGCAAGCGCACCCTTCCGCCCAGGCGCTGCGCGATCTTGGAGTAGACGAGCCGGTTCGCGAGCGCGTGCTGGAGCGAGAGCCAGGGCGGGATGGACCGGCCCGTGTTCCGGAGCTCCGCGACGCGTACGGCAACGCCGTAGGCCCACTGGAAGATCTGCGCCTTGGGGAATCCGGCGGCCTTGTTCGCGTCGACGGCGCGCGCCATCAGCTTCTCCCAGAACCGCGGCACCGCGAGGAGGATCGTGGGGCGCACTTCGGGGATGTTCGAGGGCATCCTGTCGATCGATTCCGCGTACGCGATGGTCGCGCCCGCGCAGAGCATCGTGTAGAGGCCGGAGATGCGCTCGAACACGTGGCTCAAGGGGAGGAACGAGAGATAGACGTCGGTGGTGCGGACGTTCATCGCCGCGAGGGAGATCCGAGCCTGCGCGACGAAGTTCGACTGGGTCAGCATCACCCCCTTGGGAATGCCGGTCGTGCCGGAGGTGTAGATGATCGTGGCCAGATCGTCAGGACCGGGCTCGGGGTCGCCGCCAGTGCCCCCGCCACCAGTTCCCCCGCCACCCGCGACGCCGCCCGAGGCGACACCGTCCGGCAACGGCTCCTCCTCGAAGCACCACACCCACCGCACGTTCGGGATCTCGGACCGCACGGACTCGATCTTCTCCCGCTGCGGCTTGGTCGAGACGAAGATTCCGGTCGCTCCCGAATCGACGAGGAGCGGCGCGACCTGGGGGCCCGGCAGCGTGGGATAGACGGGTACCGTCACGGCGCCGATCGTGAGGATGGCCATGTCGGCGATCGCCCACTCGAGGCTCGTTTCGGCGAGGATGGAGACGCGATCCCCGTGCTTCACACCGCGTCCGCGCAACACCGCCACGAGCGCCGCCACGCGCCCCATCACCGATTCCATGGAAACGGGCGTCCACACGCCGCCGCGCTTGATCAAGAACGCATCCTTCTTACGATGCGTTTCGAGCGCGTACTGGAGAAGCTTCGGTACGGTGTCGAAGTCCAGTTTCTGCATGGCGCGCTGGGGTAAGGTCGCGACGTCCATTCATTGACCTCCCGCTTCCACTGTGACAGACTGACAAATGGTGGTCGCTCTTATCATAACCCGCCAATCGGACGGGCGCTCCCTATGAGGGACGTGATTCTCACGGATGGATTCCGGACCCCGTTCGCGAAGGCGGGAACCGCGCTCGCGTCCGTTCCCGCCCGGGAGCTGGGCCGAGTCGCCGTCCAGGAGCTTCTCTCCCGTCACGCCGTCGATCCCGCCGAGATCGACGAGGTCATCCTCGGAAACGTCGGACAGCCCTCTGACTCAACGAACATTGCCCGCGTGGTCGCACTCCTCGCCGGCGTTCCGGAACACGTTCCCGCCGTAACCGTGCAGCGGAATTGCGCTTCCGGCATGGAGGCGATCGTCCAGGCGCACGCCCAGGTCGCGTCGGGGCAGTCGGACCTGGTGCTCGCGGGCGGCACCGAGTCCATGAGCCAGATCCCGCTCTACGTGAGCGAGGGGATGACGCGCGTCTTCGAGAAGCTCTCGCGCGCGAGGTCCCTGGGCGATCGGGTGGCCGCGCTCGCGCAGGCCAGGCCCAAGGATCTGCAGCCCCGCGTCGCGATCATGGAGGGGCTCACGGATCGGATCTCGGGGCTCAACATGGGCGAGACGGCCGAGCTCTTGGCGAAGGAGTTCGGGATCAGCCGCGAGGCGCAGGACGATTTCGCCCTTCAGAGCCACCGGCGCGCGGTCGCCGCGGTGGACAACGGGAACCTGGGCGAGGAGATCGCGCCGGTGTTCGCGCCGCCGTACAAGGAGGCCGTGCTCCAGGACGTGGGTCCGCGACGCAACCAATCGCTGGAAGCGCTCGCGAAGCTGAAGCCCTATTTCGACCGCAAGCACGGCACCGTGACGCCGGGGAACTCCTGCGGCATCACGGACGGCGCCGCGGCGATCTTCGTCGCCTCGGCCGAGAAGGCGCGCGAGCTCGGCTTGAAGCCCGCGGGCCGGCTTCGCTCGTCCGCGTTCGTGGGACTGGATCCAGCCCGGATGGGACTCGGTCCCACCTACGCGACACCGCTCGCGCTCCGCCGCGCGGGTATCCGCTTCCAGGATCTCGGGCTGATCGAGATCAACGAGGCCTTCGCCGCGCAGGTCATCGCGAACGAGATCGCGATGGCCTCGCCGCGGTTCGCCAGGGACCGGCTGGGATTGGACGAGCCGGTGGGCGAGATCGATCGCTCCACCTTGAACGTGAACGGGGGAGGAATCGCGCTGGGTCATCCTGTGGGCGTTTCCGGAACGCGGCTCGTGATCACGCTGCTCCGCGAGATGCGGCGGCGAAACGTCGATCTCGGCCTCGCGACCCTGTGCGTGGGCGGAGGCCAGGGCGGCGCCGTGGTGATCGAACGGATGGACGGCTGAGCATGGCGCTCCGCGAGCCCCATCGGGAGGGCCGGGACGCGAAAGGGGATCGCGCGAATCGGGAGCTGGACTTCGCGCCCTCCGACTTCGGACCGTTCCGGGTCGAGTCGCTCCCCACGGGAATCGTGATCCTCTGGTTCGACGATCCCGAGCGCAAGGTGAACCTCCTCGACTCGAGGAGTCTCGACATGCTCCAGCGCGCGCTCGGAGCGATCAAGGTGCGCTCCACCGATCCGCGCGCGCTGATCCTCGCTTCCGGGAAGGACGGGCAGTTCATCGCCGGAGCGGACGTCACCGAGTTCGACACGGTCGAAACGCCCGCCGAGGCCGAGTCGAAGGTGAAGTACGCGCAGGAGCTGTTCCAGGAGTTCGCGGATCTCCCGTATCCGACGGTGGCCGCGATCGACGGGCCGTGCCTCGGCGGCGGGACGGAGCTGGCGCTCGCGTTCCGGCACCGTGTCGCGTCCAGCAGCCGCAACACCTCGATCGGGCTCCCGGAGGTGAAGCTCGGCATCCTTCCGGGGTTCGGTGGCAGCCAGCGTCTTCCGAGGTTGATCGGCTTCACGCAGGCGGTCTCGATGATCGTGTCGGGGCGCTCGGTCGATTCGCATCGCGCGCGCAAGATGGGACTCGTCGATGACGTGCTCCCGCGCGAGCGGTTCGTGCCGCGAGTGATCGAGTGGACGGAAGGGCTCCTCACCCGGCCGAGACCGTCGAAGCGCGGCGGACCACCGGCGCACCATCGCGCGTTCGAGTCGCTGGCGCCGCTTCGCTCGTACGTGCTGAGCCAGGCGCGGAAGACCGTGCTGAAGCAGACGGGCGGGCACTACCCCGCGCCGCTCGAGATCCTTCGGGTGCTCGGCGCCACCTACGGGACCAGGCTCCCGGAAGGGCTCAAGGTCGAGCGGAAAGCCGTCGCCAAGCTCCTCTTCACCCCCGAGTCCGTGAATCTCCGCCACATCTTCATCATGAGCGAGGACGCGAAGCGAAGCCCTGCCGCGTCCGCCGCGCTCCCCGTGGATTCCGTGGCGGTGCTCGGGGCGGGCACGATGGGAGGGGAGATCGCGTATCTCTTCACCCGCGCCGGGATCCGCGTCCGCCTGCGCGACATCAAGCCCGAGCCGATCCTGGGCTCGCTCGCGCGAGCCCGCTCGCTCTTCGACCGCGAGGTTTCGAAGCGCCGGCTCACACGGGCGGAGATGGATCTCGCGATGGCGCGCATCGAGCCCGTGCTCGAGCTGAACGGGCTCGGACGCACGGATCTCGTGCTCGAGGCGGTGGTCGAGGACCTCACGGTGAAGCAGGGGCTCCTCCGCGACGTGGAATCTCAGGTTCCCGACACGTGCGTCCTGGCGACGAACACCTCGTCCCTCTCCGTGCGCGCCATGGGACGCGCGCTCCGGCGTCCGGGGCGGCTCGCGGGGATGCACTTCTTCAATCCGGCGGCTCGGATGCCGCTCGTGGAAGTGATCCGCACCGAGGCGACGGATCCCGCCGCGCGGGACACCGTCCTGGCGCTGGCGAGGCGGATCAAGAAGACGCCGATCCTGGTGCGCGACTCGCCGGGGTTTCTCGTGAACCGCGTGCTGATGCCGTACCTGAGCGAGGCGGTCGGGTTGGTGGAGCGAGGCGTCGAGATCACCGCGATCGACGCGGAGCTTCGCCGGTTCGGGATGCCCATGGGTCCGCTCGAGCTATTGGACGAGATCGGGCTCGACGTGGCGCGGAAGGTGGCGCACGTGCTGCGGGAAGCATTCGGGGCGCGCGTGGGCTCGACGGGACTTCTCGATCGCCTGGTGGCGGCAGGATCGCTGGGGAAGAAGTCCGGGCTGGGCTTCTATCGCTACGAGCAGGGCGCGCGGAGAGGCGTGAATCCCACGCTGGTGACCCCCTCCTCGCAGAAGAGTGGAAGCAGCGGCGGGAAGAACGCGCCTCTGGTACCGCCGGCGGAGATTCGCGACCGGCTCCTCGACGCGATGGTGAACGAGGGCGCGATGGCGCTCGACGATCGCGTGGTGGAACGCGCCGAGGACGTGGATCTCGCGATGGTGATGGGAACCGGATTCCCGCCGTTCCGCGGCGGCCTGCTGCGCTACGCGGACGACGCGGGGATCGGCGCGATCGTGGAGCGGCTCGCGCGGCGGCAGCAGGAGGGCGCGCCCTCCGGCCCGTGCGGGAAGCTCCAGCGCATGGCGCTCGGCAACGAGAGATTCTACCGGTGACAAGGACCCCGGCCGTCCGGCCGGGGCATTGGTGGGGAGTTCTAAGGAGGATGGAGTGGCGAATGTGATGGCAGTGCTTCGCATGGAGATTCGAAGACTGGCTCGGAAGGAAACGAAGCAGGAGATCGGCGCGTTGAAGAAGCAGCTCACGATGCTGCGCCGCCGCCTGACCGAGTGGAATGCCAGGATGAAGGGCGTGGAGACCCGCGCCCGGCAGCTCCTGAGGAACGGCACCTCGCCCCGCGGCCGCGCCGCCGATGACGATGAGGAGGATGGGAAGCAGGTTCGCTTCTCTCCCGCGTGGGTTCGGAAGCACCGGAAGAAGCTCCAGATGAGCCGGCAGCTCTACGCGCGTCTCGTGGGCGTCTCCGCGCAGACGATCATGGGCTGGGAGGCAGGCCGCACGAGACCGCGCCGCGCTGCGCTCCGCAACTGGCGCGCGATCCGCGCCAAGGGCGTGCGGGAACTGCGGGCGATGCTCGGTGGTGAGGATCGATCGGCTGCAGGGGGCACGCGCGGCCGCCGTCGCGCGGGCCGCAAAGCCGCCCGCAAGGCGGGCCGCCGCCTTCGCGCCGGTGGCAGGTCGCGCGTGAGGAGCGCCGCGCGAAAGACTCGGCGGGGAGGCGCGGTTCGCTCCCCCAAGGCCTCCCGCTCCAGCGCGACCGCGCGCGGCCGCCGGGTTCGCGCGTCCAAGAGGAAGTAGCGAGGTCGTTCCGTTGTCCGATACCCGCGATCTGGTGAAGAAGCAGTTCGGCGCGAACGCCGCCCGCTACGTCACGAGCCCGGTCCATGCGCGGGGTGCGAGTCTGGACCGGCTCGTCGAGATCGCGGAGCCCAAGCACGAGTGGCGGGCGCTCGACATCGCGACAGGCGGCGGTCACACGGCGCTCGCGCTCGCGCCGCACGTGCGCGAGATCGTGGTCACGGATCTCACGCCCGAGATGCTCGTCGCCGCCCGCGCGCATCTCGACTCCAAGGGGGTGACGAACGCCGTCTACCAGGAGGCGGATGCCTGCCGGCTGCCGTTCCCCGATGCCTCCTTCGATCTGGTCACCTGTCGCATCGCGCCCCATCACTTCCCGGATGTCGCGGCGTTCGTGTCGGAAGCCCACCGGGTGCTCCGTCCGGGCGGCCGCGCCGTGGTGATCGACAACGTCATTCCCGAGGACAAGGAGGCCGGGGACTTCATCAACCGGTTCGAGAAGCGCCGCGACCCGAGCCACAACCGGTGCCTCACGATCCCGGAGTGGATGGACCTCTTCACGAAGGCGGGGTTCCAGGATCTGCACGTCGAGCACTTCTTCAAGGCGATCGAGTTCGAGGCCTGGACCGACATCAAGTCGGTGGACGAGAAAGCCCGCGGCGAGCTGCGTGAGATGCTGGTCGACGCCCCTCCGAAGGCGCTGGACACGCTCTTCCCGGAGGACCGCAGCGACGCGCTCTGGTTCTACCTGCAGGAGGTCCTGATCGCGGGCCGGCGCTGACCGGCCAAGGCGGCGGTTCTCGTCAAGTTATCGATAGGAGCCGTCGATACTTACTGGTGCATTGGGTGGGAACTCTGGTGCGCCGACCCGGTAGTAAGGCCAGCCATGACGTGCTATCCTGACTTCATATGAATCGACTCTGGACCGTCCTCCTCGCCCTGCTCCTCCTCGCCCCTTCGGCGGCCGTGTGGGCCCTTCCCGTCCAGGACGAGTGCCAGGACGAGACCGAGTGCGAAGAGGGCGGTGCCTGCGATTTCGACTGCTCGCTCTGCGTCTGCTGTGCGCACCGGACCCCCGGGGTGACCACCGCCTCCGTGACGGCGCCTCCCGAGGACGTTCCCGCTCCATCCGCGATCGCGGCCCAACCCGCGCCGCTCGCGCCTCCGCCCACCGAGATCCTGCACGTCCCCAAGTCCGTCTAGCTGACGCCTGCTGCCCATCCGTCCCGGCTGGCCGTGTTTCGGCCGGGATCTGTTGTGTCACTTCCTCCGCTCCCGCATCCCGGGAGCTCGGGCGGAGCGTATGCGGACCATTCCGATCTGGACCGTTGCCGGCCTGTTCCTGGCTCAGGCCGCGGCGGCAGCACCACCGAACTCGCCTGCCGATTCCCTGACGGCGGAGCGCGTCGTCGCCCTCGCGCGCGCCTCGGCGCCTCGCGTGCGCGCGGCGGAAGCCCGCGTGCAGGAGGCCCGCGGGCGGCTCTCCGGAGCGCGCGCGCTCGGGAGGGAGAATCCCTCGTTCGAAGGAGTCGCCGCGACCGACGGCCCCGAGCAACGGACCGAGTGGGAGCTCACGGTTCCCCTTCAGTTCGGCCTCGGCCGGAGCAGCGGCATCGGCGTGGCGCGCGCGGAGCTCCAGCGTGACACGGAGCTCCTCGCCGACGCGCGCCGCGGGGCGGTCGGCTCGGCCCTCGCGGCGTACTACCGCGTGCTCCACGCGACCGCGCGAGCGGCGCTGGCCCGTGATCGGCTCGAGGTCTCGCGCGAGATCCGGCGGTCCGCGGCCGAGCGCCATCGTTCGGGCGACGTGCCCCGCTTGGAGCTCCTCCTGACCGAGACCGAAGAGGTGCGCGCCGAGAGCGAGCTTCTCGCGGAGGAGCAGGGCGTGGAGCGCGAGCGCGTGACGCTCGCCGTGGCGCTCGGGCTTCCCTCGGGAGCGAATCTCCCCGTGGCCGGCGATCTCGCGGACCGGAGCCTCCTCGCTCAAGCGCTGCAGGCGACGGCGCCGGAACGAAGGGCGGACGTCGCCGCCGCCGAGCAGGAGCTGCGCGCCTCCGGCTCGTCCCGGACGCAGGCGAAATCGGAGCTCCTCCCGGGGCTCGACTTCCTGCTCCACTACGACCACGAGGACGGCGAGAGCGTCGTGAAGCCGGGAGTTGGCGTCACGGTGCCGCTCTTCCAGTTCGGACAGGAGAGCCGCGCC
>DASTBC010000070.1 GCA_035712245.1 Candidatus Eisenbacteria bacterium | reverse complement strand
GCGTGAACACGTCCGTGAGCTGGCCGGTCGGGATCGGCGGAAAGGGCAACGAGGGCGTGGCCGGGCTCGTGCGACAGACGCCGGGGACGGTCGGCTACGTGGAGCTCGCGTACGCGAAGCAGAACAACTTCACCGTGTTCCAGCTCAAGAACAAAGCCGGGAACTACATCACGCCGACGCTCGCGGCCACGACGGCCGCCGCGGGCGGCGCGGCGGCGGCGCTGGCCAAGGACGTGCGGAGCCCGATCGTGAACTCGCCGGCGCCCGACGCGTATCCGATCTCGGGCCTCACCTATCTGCTCGTCTACAAGGACCAGAAGGACGCGGTGAAGGCCAAGGCGCTCGCGAACTTCATCGAGTGGTGCATGACGGAGGGACAGGCCGCGGCCCAGAGTCTCGACTACGCGCCGCTTCCTCCGCAGGTCGTGCAGGTGAATCGCGCGAACCTCACCCAGCTCACGGCTCAGGGGAGGCCGGTTGTCGCTAAGAAGTAGCCGTCCGATCACCTTCGACGCGGTCTACCGCGGCGTGCTGCTCACCGCGGCGACCTGCGTCTTCCTGGTGGTCGCCCTGATCGTCTACGAGACCGCGAAAGGCTCGGAGATGTCGATCCGCGCCTTCGGGTGGTCGTTTCTGACGACGACCGAGTGGGATCCGGTGGCCGGCCGTTTCGGGGCGGTGCCGTACATCTACGGCACGCTCGTGACGTCGGCCATCGCCCTCCTCCTCGCGGTGCCGGTCGGGATCGGGAGCGCGATCTTCCTGGCCGAGCTGGCGCACCGGCACGTCGGCGGGGTGGTCTCGTTCGTGATGGAGCTCCTCGCCGCGATCCCCAGCATCGTGTACGGGATCTGGGGCTTTTTCGTCCTCGCGCCGTTCCTGCGCGTGTACATCGAGCCCTGGCTGATCCAGAACTTCGGCTACCTGCCGCTCTTCAGCGGCACTCCGTTCGGGATCGGTATCCTGAACGCGGGAATCATCCTCGCGATCATGGTGATCCCCACGATCATCTCTATTTCGCGCGAGGTCCTGATGGCGACGCCGCGCTCCTTCCGCGAGGCGTCGCTCGCTCTCGGGGCGACACGCTCGGAAGCGATCGCGGTCGTGCTGGACGCCGCGCGCCCGGGCATCCTGGGCTCGATCATCCTCGCGCTGGGACGCGCGCTCGGCGAGACCATGGCGGTGACCATGGTGATCGGAAACACGAACCGGATCACCGGGTCCATCCTGTCTCCGGGAGCCACCATGGCGAGCATCATCGCCAACGAGTTCACCGAGGCGACCGAGGCCCTCTATCTCTCGGCGCTGGTCGAGATCGCCCTCGTGCTCTTCGCGATCACGATCGTGGTGAACGCGCTCGCGCGGATTCTGGTCCGCTGGGCCACCGGCGGCCGCAGGGAGATTGCGGGATGAGGGCGGAGCCGGAGCTTGCCGGACCCCGATCCGGACTCCTCACGGGGAACAAGAGCCTCACGCGGTGGAAGCGCGTGCTCTGGGACCGGGCCGTGGTCGGAGCCTGCTATCTCTCCGCCGCGCTCGTGGTACTCCCCTTGGGCCTCATCCTCTGGCATCTCATCGCGCTGGGAGGGTCCGGGCTCTCCCTCGAGTTCTTCACGCACATGCCGCGGCCGGTCGGAGAGGCAGGCGGTGGGATGGCGAACGCGATCGTGGGCACCCTGATCCTGGTGGGTATCGGAGGAGCGATTGCGGTCCCCATGGGAATCGCGGCCGGAATCTATCTCGCGGAGTACGGTCGGGGCAAGTTCGCGGGCCTGGTCCGGTACACGGCCGATCTCCTGAGCGGAGTCCCCTCGATCGTGGTGGGCGTCGCGGCCTACGGTCTGGTGGTCGTTCCGATGGGAAACTTCTCGGCGCTCGCGGGGAGCGTGGCGCTCGCGATCCTCATGCTTCCGACCGTGATCCGCTCCACCGAGGAGATGATCCGTCTCGTGCCGCAGTCGTACCGGCACGGAGCGCTCGCGCTGGGGGCTCCGCGCTGGAAGGTGATCCAGCAGGTCGTACTCCCCGCCGCGCGGAGCGGCATCATCACCGCGAGCATGCTGGCCGTGGCGCGCGCCGCGGGCGAGACCGCGCCGCTCCTCTTCACCGCGCTCGGGAACCGCTTCTGGTCGACGAGCCTCGTCGAGCCCATCGCGTCCTTGCCCATCTTCATCTTCGATTACGCGCGCGCGCCCTACGAGGACTGGAACCGCCAGGCGTGGACGGCGGCCCTGGTGCTCGTCCTCCTGGTGACGCTGATCTCGGCGATTCTGAGGATTACCGTGCGGAGGATCCGGGGCGCGTAGCCGGACCCGAGGACTGCTCTTCGGCGTGGTGCTTGATGACGCGCGCCTCGGTCACGAAGATCGCCTCCTCGGCGATGTTGGTGGCGAGATCGGCGACCCGCTCGAGATTCCGGCTGACCAGCACCTGCTCCAGCGCGCGGGGCACGATCTCCGGCTCGTGGAGCATCGCCGACGTGAGCGTGGCGTAGATCTGCGCCTTGTACGCGTCGATCTCCTGGTCCCGCTCGCAGATCTCCCGCGCGAGAGCCGCGTTGCCCGAGAGCCACGCGGAGACGGAATCCCGGAGCATGGCCACGGTCCGCTCGGCCATGCGCGGGAGATCCTCCAGCGGCTTCCCGGCCGGGATGCCGCTCAGCTTGATCGCGCTCTGGGCGATGTTGACCGCGTGATCCCCGATCCGCTCGAGGTAATTCGAGATTCGGATCGAGGCGACGACCAGGCGCAGATCGCGCGCGACCGGCTGCTGCAATCCGAGGAAGCTCAGACAGCGGTCCTCGATCTCGAGCTCCAGCTTGTCGATGGCCTGGTCCTCCTGGAAGAGCTGCCGGGCCAGGCTCGAGTCGCGGGTCTTCACCGCCTCCATCGACTTGATGAGCGCGGTCTCCGCTCTTCCGGCCATCTCGCTCAGCCGGTCCTCGAGCGTGTGCAGATCGTGGTGGAAGTGCCGTTCCATCAGCCGAACCTTCCCGTGATGTAGTCCTCGGTCAGCCGCTCGCGCGGCTGCGTGAAGAGGTTGCGCGTGGGACCCTCCTCGATCAGGCGCCCCGCCATGAGGAACGCGGTCCGGTCCGACACCCGCGCCGCCTGCTGCATGTTGTGGGTCACGATGACGATCGTGACGTCCGTCTTGATCTCGAGGAGGAGCTCCTCGATCTTCGCCGTGGCCGTGGGATCGAGGGCGGACGCGGGCTCGTCGAGGAGGAGCACCTCGGGTTCGACCGCCAGCGCCCTCGCGATGCAGAGCCGCTGCTGCTGGCCGCCCGAGAGTCCCAGGGCCGACTTGTTCAGACGGTCCTTCACCTCGCTCCAGAGCGCCGCGCGCGTCAGCGCGTTTTCCACGACTTCCTCGAGCTTCGCCTTGGAGCGCACGCCCTGGAGCTTCGGGCCGTACGCCACATTTTGATGGATCGACATCGGGAAGGGATTCGCGCGCTGGAAGACCATGCCGACACGGCGCCTCAGCTCCACGAGATCGATCCCGTTGCTCAGGATGTTGTCCTGGTGGAACCGCACGCTGCCGTCGTACCGGACCGGCGGGAACAGGTCGTTCATGCGATTGAAGCAGCGCAGGAGCGTCGACTTGCCGCAGCCGGAGGGGCCGATCAGCGCCGTGATCTCGCGGTCGCGAATGACCATGCTGATCGACTCGAGCGCCCTGTGGGCGCCGTACCAAAACGAGAGGTTCTCGGCTTCCAGTACCGTGCCGTTTCGAGTCATGGCTCCTTCACCGGGTGCCGGGGCCTGCGGCCGTGAGTCCCAGTCGACTCCCCAGCGGAACGGCGCGCGCTCCGTGGGGGCCTCGCGCTCCTCCACGCCCACCCCGTTCCGGCCGTGGGGCGCGGACTCCGTGAATCGATCCTCAGTGTGAGGCAAGGAACGCTCCAGTTCGAGTGGATTGGCGCGAAATCCGAGAATACGTCTCGGATTCCCGTATCACGATACTCCATCGGGGAGCGGCTTACGAGACGGCGCCATCCGACGGCGGACCCTCCACGGGGATCTCGAACCAGAACGTGCTCCCCGATCCCGGCGCGCTCGTGAGGCCCACCACGCCGCCGTGCACGTGCACCGCGTGCTTCACGATCGAGAGCCCGAGCCCCGTGCCGCCGGCCACGCGGGATCGGCCCCGATCGACCCGGTAGAAACGCTCGAACACCCGGGAGGCGTGCTCGGGAGAGATCCCGGGTCCCGTGTCCGTCACCTCGACCCGGGCCCGCTCCCCGTTCCGCGCGACCCGGACCAGGACGGTTCCCCGCTCGGTGTACTTGATCGCGTTGTCGAGGAGGTTGGTCAGGGCGAACTCGATGGTGCGACGATCGAGCCGCGCCATGGTGCGCGACGGCACTTCGACCACGAGCGAGAGCCCTCGCCGCGACGCGATCTCCTCGAACGGCATCGAGACCTCGCGCGCGATCTGCGCCAGATCCCAGTCCTTCACGTCGAGCCTCGTGTCCGGCCGCTCGAGATCCGCAATCGTGAGGAGGTCGTTCACGAGCGCCTCGAGCCGCCCGGCCTGCACGCCGATCGTCTCCACGAACTTCGTCCGGTTCTCCGCGTCCTCCAGACCTCCGTGGAGGAGGGTCTCCGCGTACCCGCGGATCGAAGTGAGCGGCGTCTTCAGCTCGTGCGAGACGTTCGCCACGAACTCGCGGCGGAGGTTCGCCATCTCCCGCTCCGGACTGAGGTCCTCGAGCGTGAGCAGGATCGCGTCGGCGCGCGCGCCGGTGAGGATCGGGGTCGCGGACACCAGGTACTCGATCCGTTGCCCGGTGTAGATCGACACCTCGCGCGTGACCGTGCGCCCGCTCCGCGCCGCCGCGGACGCGACTTCCTCGAGCACGGGCTGGCGCGACGCCGAGAGCCGCACGTTCCCTGCGGGACGGTCCAGCCCCACGATCGACCAGAAGCGCCCGTTGGCCCTCCGGATCACGAGGTCGGCCGTGAGGAGCGCGACCCCCTGGCTCAGGTTGTTGATCAGCGCGTCGCTCGATTCGCCCTCGCGCCGGAGCGCGAGGATCTGCCGCTCGAACGCCTCCGCCGCTTCGTTCAGCGCGCGGCCGAACGTGGCCAGCTCGTCGTGGGACTCCACCGGGACGCGCGTCCCCAACTCGCCGCGCCCGATCGCCTCGGCGGTCGCGCGCATCAGCTCGAGACGGCGGTCGGCGCGGCGAAGGAGGAACTGGGAGAGGACCACGATGGAAGCGTAGAGAGCGGAGAGAACGATCCAGAGGCGGAGATCCGGCCCCGTCCGGCCCGTGTCGAGCAGGAGGCCGGCCAGGAGGAGGCACAGGGCCAGTGCCGCGAGGAAGGTGGCGAGCCGGCGCCGGGTGATCAGGATCACCGGACCACACTACCACCCGCGGGGCCGCGCGGCGGGATCAGCTCTTCGGAATCTCCGCCGAGTACCCGACCCCGGTGACCGTGCGGATCAGCTTCGCGTCCTTCCCGAGCTTCGACCGGAGCCTCCGGATGTGCACGTCCACCGTACGCGTTTCTCCGAAGTAGCCGAGACCCCAGACCTTGTCGAGGAGCTGCTCGCGCGAGAAGACCCTCCCCTGTCGCTGCACCAGGTACTCGAGGAGCCGGAACTCGGTCGGGGTCAGGCGGATCTCGCGGCCGTGGAGGAGCACCTGGTGCCGCTCGCGATCGAGGCGGAACGGTCCGACCTCGGCCGCGGGCGCGGGCTCCTCGCCACGCGTCCTCCGGAGAATGGCGCCGACCCGCGCGACCAACTCTTTCGGCGAGAAGGGCTTCGTGAGGTAGTCGTCCGCGCCTCGCTCGAACCCGACGAGCTTGTCCATCTCGGTGCCGCGCGCGGAGAGGACGAGCACCGGAAGGGACTTGGTGCGGGGCTCGGCCCGGAGCGCCTGGAGAACCTCGAGACCGCTCACTCTGGGGAGGAGGAGGTCCAGGATGAGGAGATCCGGGGGCGACTTGAAGACGCGCTCGAGCCCCGCTTCGCCGTCGCGCTCGGTCAGGACGCGGTATCCCTCACGGGCGAGGTTGTAGCTCACCAGCTCGCAGATCTCGGGCTCGTCGTCCACGACGAGGATGGTGGACCGCGCGGTCTTGTGCACCTTGTGGCGGGAGAATACGCTCCCCGGCAGGTCCCGATCGAGCCCGGTTTCCATCGTGGTGTGGAGGGTACCCTGCCGGCGTTACCTCGAGGCGTCGGGGTCGTTTCAGCTTCGTTACGGATCCGGCCCCTGCGGCATATGCATCTGCGGCATTGACTTCGTGCTCCCGGTTTCGGTAGCCTCCCCCGTCTTCGTGCTCGACCGACCCATGCTCCAGGCCCGAGGGATCCGTGACAACCGGCGACAAGTGGAAGCTCTTCCTGACCATTCTCGCGGTCGGGGCCTGTCTCTTCACGCTCTGGCCCACGTTCCAGTTCTATAGCCTCACGCCCGCGGAGCGTCAGAAGGTCCTCCAGGCGCGGCCGGCCGCAGCCACGAGCGAGGCCGAGCGCGAACGCCTCCAGGAGATGGAGGATCTGCGTGAGAAGGCCATCAAGCTGGGCCTCGATCTCCAGGGCGGGATGTACCTCCTCCTCGAGGTGGACACGTCCAAGCTCGGACGGGCGGAAGCGCGGAACGCCGTCGACCAGGCGATCCAGATCATCGGGAACCGAGTCGACCAGTTCGGCGTGGCCGAGCCCTCGATCGCGCGGCAGGGGGAGAACCGGATCATGGTCCAGCTCCCGGGCCTCCTCGACCAGGACCGGGCCAAGTCGCTGATCGGCGCCACCGCGCTCCTCGAGTTCAAGCTGGTCAAGACGGACGAGCAGGCGCGGGCGCTCTACGACCGGATCGACTCCTACTTCGCGCGGAAGCGGTTCGGCTCGGCCGACACCACGATGCCCGACACCCTCCGCCACGCCTTCACGAGCCGGTTCCTCGTCGCCGCCCAGGGAGGCGAGACCATCGCGCTCTCGTCCGAGGTGGCGGCGATCGACTCCATGATCGCCGAGCTCGCGCGCGACTCCTCCTTCGTCATGGAGGCGACGCTCGCGTGGGACTCGCACGAGGACGAGTTCCAGGGCCGGACCGGACGCCGTCTGTATCCGCTCGACAAGGAGCCGCTCATGCGCGGGTCCGAGGTGGCCACCGCCCAGATGCGGCTCGACCTGGATCAGGACCGTCCCGGCGCGCCGGGCGTCTCGTTCACGCTCACGACCCGGGGCGGCTCGATGTTCGCCGACATCACGGGCCGGAACGTGAACCGCAGTCTCGCGATCGTGCTCGACAACCGCGTCCAGTCGGCCCCGAACATCCTGGAGCGCATCCCGCGGGGCCAGGGTTCCATCACCGGGAACTTCACCGAGGAAGAGGCCCAGAACCTCGCGATCGTGCTCCGGTCGGGCGCGCTCCCGGCGCCGGTTCGGATCGTCGAGGAGCGCACGGTGGGACCGTCCCTGGGCCAGGATTCGATCGAGAAGGGATTCACCGCGGGAGCCGCGGCCGCGATCGGCATCGTCGTGTTCATGCTCATCTATTACCGGCTCTCGGGCGCGGTCGCGGTGTTCGCCCTCGTGCTCAACATCATGGGGCTTCTCGCCGCGATGGCCGCCTTCAAGGCGACCCTCACGCTGCCCGGGCTCGCGGGCATCGTGCTCACGATCGGAATGGCCGTGGACGCGAACGTGCTCATCTTCGAGCGCATCCGCGAGGAGCTCCGCAACAAGCGGACGGTCCTGAACGCCATCGAGACCGGCTATTCGCGCGCGTACCGCACGATCATCGACGCGAACGTGACGACGCTGCTCCCGGCGATCGCGCTCATGTGGCTCGGCTCGGGCCCCATCCGCGGGTTCGCCGTGACGCTCACGATCGGCCTCATCATCAACGTGATCACCGCCGTCGGCGTCTCGAAGATGATCTTCGACGCCTGGTCGCTGCGCCGCAAGGTCAGCAGCATCTCGATCTAAGGAGCCACGGTGTTCCAGATCCTCCATGGACTCAACGTCGACTGGATGGGGCGGAGGTACTTCGCCTACATCATCTCGGGGATCATGCTGACCGCGTCCCTGGTCTCGCTGATCGTGCACGGAGGTCCCCGGTACGGCGTCGACTTCACGGGCGGAACGCTGATCGAGGCCGCGGTCCGGCCCGCCCCCACGCCCGAGGCGGTCCGGTCCGCCGTCGAGCGCGCCGGGTTCGCGCGGGCCGAGATCCAGCAGGGGATCGACCGGCCCGACGAGTTCCTGATCCGCCTCGGAGTGAGCGAGGCCGGGACGGATCCGGCTCCCGCGGTGGAGGCGGCGCTGCGGTCGATCACCTCCGGAACCCAGGTGGAGCTCCTCCGCGTCGAGACGGTTGGTCCGCGTGTCGGCGGCGAGCTCCGCTCCAACGCGATCAAGGCGGTTTTCCTCGCGCTGGGCCTGATCCTGGTCTACGTCGCGGCCCGCTACGACTGGCGCTACTCGGTCGGCGCCGTGGTCGCGCTCTTCCATGACGTCTTCATCTCGCTGGGCGTGCTCTCCATCCTGGACCGCGAGGTGACGCTCACGGTGGTGGCGGCGCTCCTCACCCTGGCGGGGTTCTCGATCAACGACAAGGTCGTCGTCTTCGACCGGATCCGGGAGCGGAAGCAGGCGCTCCGGCGCGAGCCTCCGGACAAGGTCATGAACATGGGCATCAACGAAACGCTGAGCCGCACGATCATCACCAACGGGACGGTGGCCCTGAGCACCCTGGCCCTCTACCTCTTCGGGGGCGACGTGATCCACGACTTCTCCCTGGCCATGCTCGTCGGCGCGGTCGTCGGCACGTATTCCTCGCTCTACGTCGCGAGCGCGCTCGCCCTCGAGCTCCAGCTCTGGGGAGAGCGGTCCGCGGGAAGGCATCGGACCACGAGCAGCACGGGTACGGCGGGAAGCACGCGCCGCGCGAGCAGCACGAAGTAAAGCCCCTCGGGCGCCGGGGCGGGAGGTCTCGCATGCGGCACCTTGGCATCCGCACCTTCGTTTCCGGTCTCCTCGCCGGCTCTCTGCTCTCCGCCCCGCTCGTGCATGCCCAGTCCGGCTCCGGCGCGACGGACCCCGTGCCGGACACTTCCCCCCGCGCGCGCGAGGCCGAGACTCCCGTCCAGCTCTTCGCGTCGGTCGAGGCAGCCTGGTCCGCATCGGACTCCGAGCGCCTCGCGGCGCTCGTCGACACCACCGTGGTGCGCGTCTCCGTGACGCCGGGCACGCCTCCCACGACGGCGCTCACCCGATCCGCCGCCGCGTTTCTCTTCCAGGATCAGCTTCGCCTCGTGAAGACCCACTCGTTCCATCTGATCCGGCTGGACGTGCAGAAGAAGGGAAAGGCGGTGGGCACCGGGCTCTGGTCGGGGGACTGGGGAGGCCGGCAGGGAGAGCGCGAGATCAAGGTCGTGCTCACGGCGATGGCGCGCGGGAACCGCTGGCTTCTGACCGAGGTTCGAGCGAACGACTGAAGCTTCCCCGAAGCGATCACCCAACGTTCCCACTGGCGAGCCGACCGTGTCCCATTCCCGTCCCGACCACACCACCGCCGATGTCCTCTACGCGTCGGATCTCCACGGCCACACGGGCCTCTATCGCGAGCTCGTCGAGACGGCGTGGAGGGTCCGCGCGCGAGCCGTGATCCTGGGAGGAGATCTCGCGCCGCACGCCGACGTCGCGGCGCAGCGCCGCTTCTACACCGAGTTCTTCCTTCCCCTGATCCGCGAGTACCTGGCGAAGCCGGCGTCGGCCGACGTCTATTACATCGCCGGGAACGACGACTGGAAGGCATCCCTCACGGTGGTCGAGGAGGCCGCCGTGGAACGGCTGACGCCGCTGCATGGCCGTGCCGTGCCGTTCCCCCTGGGGGGGTGGATCGCGGGCCTCGCGTCGGTTCCCATCACGCCCTTCTCCATGAAGGACTGGGATCGCTGGGAGGAGGGGCTCACGCCCGCGGCCAAGATGGAGGGATTCCGGAGCGAGCCGGACGGGGGCCTGCGCGCGTTCACGTTCCGAGGTCGCGAGCGGCACGAGTCGCTCGCCCGGGAGCTGAGCGATCTCGATCGCGCGATCCCTCCGGACGCCGATCCCCTGATCTGCGTCTTCCACAGTCCGCCCCACGGGACCGCGTGCGATCAGATCGCGCGCGGCGTGCATGTCGGATCGAGAGAAACGAGGAAGTTCCTGGAGCGGAGGCGTCCCCTGCTCGGGCTCCATGGCCACATCCACGAATCCCCCGCGGTCTCCGGACGGTTCGCCGACCGGCTCGACAGGACGATCTGCGTGAACGCGGGCCAAAGGATGGGGAGCTCGCTCCATGCGGCGTGGTTCGCGATGGACGATCCCGCGGGTACCCTCACCCATACCCTCCTGGGGCCGGCATCGCTCTGACGAAGAGACCTTGACTCGCTGGGATATGCTGTGTACTGTATACAGTATGCAGTCAAGAAAACCTCGATGGGCGATCCCGACCGCCGTCTGCCTGCTTCTGGCCTCCGGCGCAGCCCGCCTGCACGCGGCGGAGCCCACCACCTCCCGCTGGTGGGCACACGTGGCGGAGCTCGCGGACGATCGGTATCAGGGGCGGGAAACCGGAACCGAGGGCCACCGCGCCGCCGCTCTCTACGTGGCCGCGCAGTTCCGGGCGCTCGGAGCGGACTCCCTTCGGTTTCCCGGATACCTCCAACCGGTTCCTCTCATCTCGAGGACGATCGACGAGTCCCGGTCGCGGGTCGAGCTGGTGCGCGACGGGACCGCGACCGCGCTCCAGCTGGGCGCCGAGATGGTCCTCCAGAAGCAGTTCGAGCCGGCGACGCACGTCGACGCTCGGCTCGTGTTCGTCGGATACGCCATGGTCGCTCCGGAAGCGGGACACGACGACCTCGCGGGGCTCGACCTTCGCGGCGCCGTGGCGGTGTTCCTGAACGGGGGAGGTCCCGCGTCCGTGCCCGAGCCCCTGCGCTCGCACGTCCAGCACCAGGGCGTCCGGTGGAAGAATCTGCGCGATGCGGGTGCGATCGGATGGGTCAGCCTGCCCAATCCGAAGGTCGTCGACGTGCCCTGGAGCCGCCTCGCCACGCATCGTCTCAAGCCCGCGATGGCGCTCGCGGAGCCGGACCTGGACGAGCGGAGCGGGCAGAAATTCGGGATGACCCTGAATCCCGAGCAGGCGGACCGTCTCCTCGCGGGCACCGGCCATACGATGAGCGAGCTCGTGAGCCTGGCGGATTCCGGCAAGGCGTTGCCGCGATTCCCGCTTCCCACCCGGATCCGGGCCACGGTCACCCATCACGCGCGCCCGGTCACGTCGCCCAACGTGGTCGCCGCGTTCCCGGGAAGGGATCCCGCGTTGCGCCACGAGTACGTGGTCGTGACGGCCCACCTCGACCATCTGGGAGTGGGGACTCCGGTGAACGGCGACTCGATCTGGAACGGCGCGATGGACAACGCCGCGGGCGTGGCGACTCTGATCGAGGTCGCTCGGGCGGTGAGCCGCCCGGAAGCCCGTCCCCGGCGCTCGCTCCTCCTCGTCGCCGTGACCGCCGAGGAGATGGGGCTTCTCGGATCACGGTACTTCGCCGGGAGGCCGCCGGTCCCGATCGAGTCCATCGTGGCCGAGCTCAACACGGACATGACGCTCCCGATCGTCCCGCTCGAGCGGCTCATCGTCTTCGGCGCCGGCGAATCGTCCCTCGGGGATCTCGCGCGGGACGTGCTCGGGAGATCGGGCGTCGGCGTCCAGGCGGATCCCCAGCCCGCGCGGAATCGTTTCGTCCGGAGCGATCAGTACAACTTCATCGCGAGGGGAATCCCCGCGCTGGCGTTCACGTTCGGGTACCACGCGGGCTCGCCGCAGGAATCCCTCCTTCTCGGATGGGTCAAGAGCCGCTATCACGCGCCCTCGGACGACCTGCGCCAGCCCGTGGACCTCGAGGCCGCGAACCGGTTCACGGAGGCGTTGCATGCGATCGTTCGCGAGGCGGCCGACCGCGCCGACCGCCCGCGGTGGAATCCGGCGAGCTTCTTCAAACGGTTCGCCCAGAGCCGGAACGGGTCGCGGCCATGAAGTGGATCACCGGCGAGACGGGGACGCTGCGGATCTCTCGCGTGCCGCTTCGAAGCGAGATCCGACGAGTCCTCCTCGACCGGATTCTCGCGGGCGCGATCGCTCCCGGAACGAGCATCAACGAATCGGAGCTATCCGTTGCCCTGGGCGTCAGCCGCACGCCGCTTCGAGAGGCGCTCCTGGGCCTCGAGCGGGAGGGATTGCTCACGAGCGAGACCGGACGGGGATTCTTCGTCCTTCCGCTCACGCTCCGGGACGCGGAGGAGCTCTATCCAATCTTGTGGACCCTGGAGGGCGCGGCGCTCGACGCGTCCGGCACGTTCGATCGCGAGCGGCTGTCGGAGCTTCGGGCGGTGAACGCCGAGCTGAAGAGCGCCGAGCGCGATGCCGCCGAAGCACTCCGGCTGGACCGGCAGTGGCACGACACCCTGCTTCGAGGATGCGACAACGCGCGCCTGCTCGCGCTGATCGACACGCACAAGGACCACGCCCGGCGGTACGAGACGGCATACATGCAGTGTTCCGGACGCGTCATCGTTTCCACGGTGCAGCACGAGTCCATCGTGAAGGCGCTCGAAGCGGAAGATCGCCGCGCGGCCCGCAAGGGGCTGGAGCAGAACTGGCGGGTGAGCCTGGAATTCCTCCTGCCGTGGCTCGGCGGCCGTGCCGAGGGCTCGGCGTGAGTCTCGGTCCTCTCGACCGCTCGTCCGTGCTCGCGGTCCTCTCGGATCTCGTCCGGATCCCCTCCGTCAATCCCGCGCTGGCGCCCGAGGAGGCTCACGGCGAGTCCGCCGTCGCGACGTTCGCGCGCGACTGGCTCCTGGCGCGCGGTATCGACGCGCGTCTCGAGGAGGCGGCGCCCGGGCGTCCCAACGCGGTCGCATCGGTGGGATCCGGGGAAGGACCCACGCTCGTCTTCTGCGCGCACCTCGACACCGTCGGCACGGCGGGAATGACGATCCCTCCCTTCGAGCCTCGCGTGGAGGGGGATCGCGTCTACGGGCGCGGCTCCTTCGACATGAAGGGAGGGGTGGCCGCGATCCTGGCCGCGGCTCACGCGATCGCGCTCTCCCCTCCGAAACGCGGGAAGCTCCTCCTCGCGCTCGTGTGCGATGAGGAGTACGCGAGCCTCGGAGCGGACGACTTCGTGCGCCGCCATCGCGCGGACGGCTGCGTCCTCACCGAGGGGAGCGAGGGGAAGCTCATCGTCGCGCACAAGGGCTTCGCGTGGATCGAGGTGCGCACCGAGGGACGCGCCGCGCACGGAAGCCGGTGGGACCTCGGCGTGAGCGCCATCTCGAGGATGGGACGGATCGCCGCCGCGCTCGACGAATTCGACCGGGCGGAGCTTCGCGCGCGCACGCATCCTCTCGTGGGTCCCGCGTCGCTCCACTGCTCCCGGATCGAGGGCGGCGTGGGGCTCTCGACCTACGCGCCCGAGTGTACGCTCCAGGTGGAGCGGCGCACGCTGCCGGGCGAGACCGCCGAGCAGGCGGTCCGCGAGATCCAGGAAGTCGTGCGCCGTGCCGGCGAGGACGCAGCCGTCACCTGCGTCTTCTCGCGTGCCCCGCTCTCACAGGAGTCCGCTTCCACGATCGTCCGCGCGGCGCGGCAGGGGATCCGTCGCGTGACCGGCGCCGACGCCGAAGAGGCAGGGGTCGGGTACTGGATGGACGCCGCCGTGTTCGCGGCGGCCGGCATCCCCGCCGTGGACTTCGGGCCGCGCGGCGTGGGAGCGCACGAAGCCGTGGAGTGGGTGAGCCTGGATTCCGTGGTGGAATGCGCCCAAGTGCTGGTGGAGACGGCGAGGTCCTTCCTCGAAGCAGCACCCGCTTCTTCCCGGGACTGAACCTCCCGGAACCTCTTCATTCTGCCGATGTTTAGCTAGTCGAGGCGGCAGGGCCGTGGCCGCCTGTTCTGGTATCCTTGAATTGGCGGTGGTGGCCCTTCCCCCCAAGCCCCGCTGAAGGTGTCCCTGGAGAAATCGGATCGTGCGGTCTAACCCTATGCCTTCCAACCGACTCACCGTTCTGTCGTTCTCGGCTGCCCTCCTGCTCGTCTTGGCCTCTCCCTTGCAAAGTGCCGCCCAGGCCACCCGCGGGGGGACCACGGGGGCCGAACCGGCCGGGGGGTTCACGATCGCCAGGCTGAAATACTCGGGAGGAGGCGACTGGTACTCGGACGAGACCGCGTTACGGAACCTGCTCCGGGCGCTCCGGGTCCGAGGCGAGGTGAGAGTGGGCCACGACAAGGAGGCGGTCGTCACCGCGGCGGATCCAGAGCTCTGGAACTACCCCATGGTCTTCATGACCGGCCACGGAAACGTGAAGCTGAGCGAGGAGGAGATCCGCTCGTTGCGCCGGTACCTGGATCAGGGCGGGTTTCTCTGGGCGGACGACAACTACGGGATGGACAAGTCGTTTCGCGAGGTGATGCGGCGTGTCTATCCCGAGACGCCGCTCGTCGAGCTTCCGTTCACGCACGAGATCTTCCGCGTCCCGCACGCGTTTCCCGCGGGTGCGCCCAAGGTGCACGAGCACAGCGGCGGTCCGGCACGGGTGTACGCGATCGTGCGGAACGGACGGGTGGCGGTGCTCTACACGTACGACTGCGACATTGGAAACGGGATCGAGGACGAGGGAATCCACGACGATCCCAAGGAAAAGCGGGAGGCCGCGATGCGCTTCGCGATCAACGTCGCGACCTATGCGGTGACGAACTGACATGAACCCTGCCTACGAAGCCCTCCTCCAGCGGCTCCGGTCCGCGCGCCGGCTCCTGGTCGTGCGAGCGGTCGAGCGGGCCGGTCTCGCCGCCGCGATCGGTTTCCTGCTCGTGACCCTGATCGCCCTCGCGGTCGCGCTCCTGGCGCCGCTCTACCGTGGCGAGTACGCCGTGCTGCGCCTCGCGCTCCTCGCGGCCGCCGCGCTCGCCTTCGCCGCGGCCGCCGCGCGGGTGTTCGCGACGCGGACCGCGCTTCGGGACGCGGCGCTCGAGGCCGGAAGGCTCGGAGGCGAGCGCGAGGACGAGCTCCTCGCGGCGCTCGAGCTCTCGCGCGAGCCCGAGGGCACGGGCGCGTGGACCTCGCCCGCGCTGCGGGAGGCCGCCGTGCGCGCGGCCGCGGATCGCGCGCGAGAGATCCCGATCGAGAAGCTCCGCACGTGGAAGCGCCGCGGCCGGTGGTTCACCGCGGCCGGCGCCGCGCTCCTCCTGCTCGGCCTCACCGGCGCGCTCGGCGGCGCGCGCACCGGAATGGCGGTGCGGCGGATCGCCAATCCCGCGTCCGCTCCGGTCGCGCCGATCCAGATCCGCGTCGAGCCCGGCAACCGCGAGGTCGAGGGCGGGGAGTCGGTCGCGATCCGCGCCTTCGTCGCGGGATCCCAGCGGCGTCCCGAGATCCAGGTGTGGAGCGAAGGAGAGTGGAAGGGAGAGGCGCTGGGCGACCCCGAGGCGCAGGAAGGCACGCGCTCCGGCGAGCGCGCCTACGCCGCGGTCTTCCGGAACGTGAAGGAGGACGTGCGGTACAAGGTCCGCGTCGCGGATCAGGAGACGCCCGTCTTCGCGATCCACGTGCGCGATCTCCCCCGCGCGACCGGATACCGGATCCGCTACGAATATCCCGCCTACACGGGACTCGAGTCCGAGGAGAGCCAGGCGATCACGGCTGACCTCGCCGCGCCGCGCGGCACGCGCGCGTTCCTCGAAGTCTCGACCAACCGGACCGTCGCGAAGGCGGCGCTCGTCTCGGAGCGCGGCGCCTCCTTGGAAGGAAAGGTCGGCGAGCGCGCCGCGTCGTTCCAGATTCCCGTTCGCGAGGACGACCGCTTCACGCTTCGCCTCACGGACGCCCGGGATCGCCGCGCCGACCTCGGCCCGTTCGAGCTGCGCGCGATCCCCGACCGGCCGCCCACGATCACGGTCCTGGCGCCCGCTCCGGTCGAGGACGTCGCGCGCGACATGACGACCACGATCCTGGCGGGCGCGACGGACGACCACGGCGTTCGCAAGATCCTCCTCCGCTATCGCGTGCGCCAGGATCCCGCCAAGGTGGAGACGCTCCACGAGGAGCGCGCCGGAGCGCGCGAGCTGTCGATCCGCTACACGTGGACCCTCGGCGGATTCTCCCTGCTTCCGGGCGAGGAGATCGAGTTCGAGGTCGGCGCGGTCGACGGGAACGGCGTGGACGGCCCTCGCACGACGTGGTCCGACACGCGCCGGCTCCGATTCCCGTCCGCCACGGAGATCCTCGCCTCGATGGACAAGGAGCGGAGCGAGTCGATCGAGACCCTCGAGGACGTCGTGAAGAACATCAAGGACCTCCAGCAGAAGTCGGAGGACCTCTCGCGCGACGTGGGCCGCTCCCGCGAGATGACCTGGGAGCAGCAGCAGGAGGTGCAGAAGACGCTCGAGCGAGAGGAGCAGATGCGCCAGCAGATCGACAAGGTCGCGGAGCAGCTGAATCGCGACGCCGAGAAGCTCTCGCAGTCGCGCACCCTGAACGCGGAGCTCGTGCAGAAGATCCAGGAGATGCAACAGATCCTGAGCCAGATCAAGGACCAGTCGCTCCTCCGCTCGATGCAGCGCCTCCAGGAGGCGATGAAGAAGATGTCGCCGCAGGAGATCGAGCGCGCGCTCCAGCAGTTCAAGATGTCGCAGGAAGAGGTGGTGAAGAGCCTCGAGCGCACGATCGAGATGCTGAAGCAGATCCGGATGGAGGAGATGCTCGAGGCCGCGTCCGAGCGTGCCGCCGAGATGGAGCGCAGGCAGATCGCGCTGAACGACTCGCTCTCGCGCGCGAAGCAGTCCGAGCAGGTGCGGGACCTCTCGAAGCCGGAGCAGGAGATCGGAGAGCTCGGGAAGCAGGAGAAGGCCGCTCTGGACTCGATCGCGGCGCAGATGCAGAAGTCGGATCCCGAGACCGCGGAGCAGGCGCGCGAGCTCTCCGAGCGGCTCGGGGAGCAGCGGATGCAGCAGGACATCCAGCGGACGGCCGACGCCATGCAGCGAGGCGACCGCCGGGATTCGCAGCGCGAGGCCCAGGACATGCAGAAGCAGCTCTCGGAGTTTCGGCGGGACGTGGACCGGATGCGGGAGCAGCACGCCGAACGGAAGAAGAGCGAGCTCTCCCAGAAGATGGAGACCGCGGCTCAGGACCTCCTCGACATCGCCTCGATTCAAGAGAAGATGCTCGGTGACGAGCAGACGGGCACCGGGAAGCGCGCGGAGCAGCAGAAGGGGCTCCAGGAGGCCACCGAGCGCGCGACCGAGAAGATCGCGCAGATCGCGAAGCAGACGATGTTCCTGACCCCGGACATCGGGCAGTCGCTCGGGCGGGCGCTCGCGAACCAGTCGAACGCCGTGGGCCGCTACTCGAATCAGGACCTCTCGGGAGGCCTGAACGCGAGCAAGGAGGCGACGATCTCGCTGAACCAGGCCGCGGCGGGACTCCTGCGCCAGAAGGACGCGATGCAGGGATCCAAATCCTCCACGGGCATGCAGGAGGCGATGCAGAGCCTCCAGAACCTCGCGGGCGACCAGCAGGGCCTGAACGAGGAGACCATGGGCATGTTGCCCGGCGGCGAGGGCGGCGACGCCCAGGGCGGCCAGGGCGGGCAGCGGCTCCAGGAGGGCGCGGGACAGGCGCTCGGCCGGATGGCCGCCGAGCAGGAGGCGATCCGCCAGGGGCTCGAAGAGGCGATGCAGAAGCTCGGGCAGAGCGGGAACACGCTCGGGCGGCTCGGAGACGTGGCCGAGGACATGAAGAAGGTGGAGCAGGACCTCAAGTCGGGACGGCTGTCGCAGGAAACCGTGGAGCGCCAGCAGCGCATCCTGAGCCGGCTCCTCGACGCGCCGCGAAGCGTGGAGAAGCGGGACTACTCGAGGCGCCGGACGTCGAAGCCGGGCGTCGACGTGGTGCGCTCATCGCCCGGCGCGCTCGCGGGCGAGCTGTTGAAGACCCGGCCTTCTCTGGCCGCGCTGCTCGCGCGCGGGAGCCGCGACCCGATCGCGCCCCGGTACCGCGCGACCGTGGACGAGTACTTCCAGTCGATCCTCGAGGGACAGGCGCGGTGATCCGCCTCGCGATCATGGCCGCGCTCCTCGCGCTCTGGAACGCGCCCGCGGCGGCGGCGCCGAGGCCCGTGGAGGAGAAGACTGCGGCTTCTACCGACACGAAGGACAAGAACGCGAAGGACGCGAAGAGCGGTGAGAAGGAGAAGACTCCGATTCCCAAGTCGCTCCCCGAGCTCCGCATGCCGGGCGCGCCGACCACCCCGGCGCCGAACGACGTCTACCGCGCCCTTCTCCGGAACTATGCGGGTGGGAAGTCGCCCGCGGACACGATGGGAAACGGGGTCTACGCCCTGTCCCGGAACGCGTTCTACGCGGGACAGCTCCAGGAGGCGATGGCCCGCTCGGTCGAGTTCACGCGGACGTACACGCGGAACCTGAACCTGAACGACGCGCTCGAGATGCAGATCCTGATCCGGAGCTACCGGGACTTCGAGGATCGGCCGCTCCAGGCGTACGCGCGCGTGCTCTCGCTGCGAGAATCGGGAAAGGCCGACTCCGCCGCCGCCGCGGGGCGCGCCGCGCTCGAGAAGTGGCCGGGCGCGAAGATCCGGTATCACCTCCACTACGAGCTCGCCGAGCTGGCGCGGGACCGCGGCGATCACGCGAACGCGATGGCGCACGCGCTCGTGGTCTCGGACCCGGCCTCGAAGAGCCGCCTCGCTCCCGCCGCGTTGAAGCTGGCCGCGGACGAGTCGATCGCGTCGGGACAAGGTCAGGACCGCGCGCTCCGGCTCTACCAGGAGCTCCTCGAGCGATTCCCCGACTCGCCGCTCGCGCCGCAGGTGCGCGCCGAGGCCATCGAGATGAGGAAGAGGCTCCAGCTGTGATCCGGCGGCTCGTTCTCGTCTGGATCGTGGCGCTCTCGTGCGCCGCCGCTCCGGCGTCGGCCCGCATCCTCGTCCCCATGGACAAGGCTCAGACCGACCACCTTCGCGCGTACGGGCTCGCGTACTGGGCGCTCGAGCGTGGCGTCCACGGGGAATGGCTCCTCAACTACCGCGGAGGGGCGTTCCTCTTCCCGGACAACGCTACCTTCTCGAGCGAGGCCGTGCTCCGGGGCGTCGCGATGGAGAACGTGAACGAATCGACCGTGGCCCAGATCAAGGCGGAGATCGCGGACAACAACATGGAGGTGGTCAAGCTCGAGACCGCGCCGCGGGTCGCCGTCTACGTGCCGCCGAGCGCGCCGCCATGGGACGACGCGGTGCAGCTCGCGCTCGATTACGCCCAGATCCCGTACACGAAGCTCTGGGACGCCGAGGTGCTCGACGGGAAGCTCGCGGAGTACGACTGGCTCCACCTCCACCACGAGGACTTCACCGGCCAGTACGGGAAGTTCTTCGCCGCGTTCGCCGCCACCGACTGGTATCGCCGGCAGGTGGCCGAGAACGAGGCGATGGCGAAGCGGCTCGGGTTCGCGAAGGTCTCGGAGCTGAAGAAGGCGGTCGCGCGCACGATCAAGCTCTACGTGGCGAACGGCGGCTTCCTCTTCGCGATGTGCTCCGCCACGGACACGTTCGACATCGCGCTCGCGGCCGAGCGGGTGGACATCGTCGGCGCCGAGTACGACTACGACGGCGCCGATCCCGCCGCGGACTCCAAGCTCGATTTCACCCGGACGCTGGCGTTCACCGGATTCGAGCTGGAGATGAATCCGCTCGTGTACGAGTTCTCGAACCTGGACACCACCCAGAAGTCGTCGTTGCGGGGTCAGCGGAACGACTACTTCACCCTGTTCGACTTCTCGGCGAAGCAGGATCCCGTTCCCACGATGCTCGTCCAGGACCACGTCGCGAACGTGCAGGGCTTCATGGGACAGACGACCGGGTTCGAGAAGCGGCTCCTGAAGCCGGGGGTGACGGTGCTCGCGGAGACGCCCGGCGCCGAGGACGCGAAGTACATCCACGGCCACTTCGGGCAGGGCACGTTCACGTTCTACGGCGGGCACGACCCCGAGGACTATCAGCACGCCGTGGGCGACCCGCCCACCGATCTCGCGCTCCACAAGCATTCGCCGGGATACCGGCTGATCCTCAACAACGTGCTGTTCCCCGCGGCGGAGAAGAAAGAGAAGAAAACATAGACTCTGCCGAGGCCGTGACCGCTCGGCGCTCTGCCTCACACGTGAACTGGCTGTGCGGCCAGTAGTTTGCTTGACACTCGACAGCACCGTTGACGGTCGAGGCTGTGGTACCCTCCGCACTTCATGCCGCTTTCCCCCGGAACACGGCTCGGTCCCTATGAGATCCTCGCGCCCCTCGGCGCCGGAGGCATGGGCGAGGTCTATCGCGCCCGGGACACGCGCCTCGACCGCACGGTCGCGATCAAGGTGCTGCCGGCGGAGCTTTCCGCGCACGAGGAGGTCCGCGCCCGCTTCGAGCGTGAAGCGCGCGCGGTCTCGAGCCTCAATCATCCGCACATCTGCGTCCTTCACGATCTCGGTCGCGAGAACGGGATCGACTACCTGGTGCTGGAGCACCTGGAGGGGGAGACCCTCGGGCAGCGGCTCGCGCGCGGGCCGCTCTCCCCGGAGGAGCTGCTCGCGGTCGCGATTCCGATCGCGGACGCGCTCGACAAGGCGCATCGGAACGGGCTCGTCCATCGCGACCTCAAGCCGGCGAACATCATGCTCACGAAGTCCGGGGCCAAGCTCCTCGACTTCGGGCTCGCGCGCGCGACCGGGCTCGGGGACGCGGGGGCGGGACTCTCCCGCTCGCCCACGATGAGCCGGTCCCTCACGGCGGAGGGGACGATCGTGGGAACGTTCCAGTACATCGCGCCGGAAGTGCTCGAAGGCGCCGAGGCCGACGAGCGCGCGGACATCTTCGCGTTCGGCGCGACGCTCTTCGAGATGGCGACCGGGAAGCGCGCGTTCGAGGGGAAGAGCCCGGCCAGCGTGATCGCGGCCATCCTCGAGCGGGAGCCGCCGCCCCTCTCCTCGGTCCAGCCGATGTCGCCGCCGACGCTCGAGCGGCTCGTGAAGCAGTGCCTCGCGAAGGATCCTGACGAGCGGATCCAGTCGATGCACGACGTGCTGCTCCAGCTTCGGTGGGTGCAGGAGGGGGGCTCGCGGGCCGGCGTGGCCGCGCCCGCCGCGGCGAGGCGCAGGAGCCGCACGCGCCTCGCGTGGATCGTGGCAGGCATGGCGACCGCGGCGGCGGTCGCGTTCGGCATCGGGTACGTGAGCCGCACCCCTCCCAGGCTCGAGCCCATCCAGTTCCAGGTCCCGCCGCCCGAGGGGGTCTCCCAGGTCGGCGCCCCCCGCATCTCGCCCGACGGCCGCTACATCGCCTTCCAGGCGCCGGACTCGAGCGGAAAGGCCACTCTCTGGATCCGGCCCCTGGCCGCGGTCGAGACGCACGCCATCCCGGGAGCCGATCCGACGCGCCGTCCGTTCTGGTCGCCGGACAGCAGGCAGATCGCCTTCTTCGCGGGAACGAGACTCAAGAAGGTCGGGGTCGAGGGCGGGCCCAGCCAGGCGCTCTGCGATCACCCAGGCGGCGCCGACGGCACGTGGGGGAGCGAGGGAGTCATCCTGTTCGATGGAAGCGCGCGCGACTCCATCATCCGGGTATCGGCATCCGGGGGCCCCACGTCCCCCGCGACCGTGCTCGACCGGTCACGCGGGGAGCTGGGACACGCGTGGCCCCAGTTCCTGCCCGACGGGAAGCACTTCGTCTTCCTCGCGTTCACGTCCCGCGCCGAGAGCACCTGGATCAAGACCGGCGTGCTGGGTTCGCTGGAGTCGAAGCCGCTGACGGTGGGGAACTTCTCTAGGATTGAGTACGCGCCCCCGGGATACCTCCTCTTCACGCGAGACCGCGCCCTGATGGCCCAGCCGTTCGACGCGGGGAGCCGGCGGTTCACCGGCGATCCCGTGCCGGTTGCCAGCGACGTGCAGGCGGAGCTCGGGGGCGGAAACGCCGACTTCTCCGTCTCGTCCAACGGGGTGCTGACCGTTCGCGGCGCCGGGGAGGGGGCCACCGGCCGGCTCGTGTGGATGGACCGCGCGGGGCGAAACCAGGGATCGATGGGTGCGCCCGGGGCGTACGTCTCGGTCGAGCTGTCCCCGGAGGGCGAGCGGGCCGCCGTGGTCGTGGGATCGGCCGGCGGCGTCGAACGTGACGTCTGGGTGATCGAGGGAGCCCGAGGCGTGGCCTCGCGGTTGACGGCCGAACAGGGCGCCGACGCCTGGCCGGTCTGGTCTCCGGACGGGAGCCGGATCGCGTTCACCTCCAACCGTAGCGGTGTCTTCTCACCCATCATCAAGAGAGCGGACGGCACGGGCTCCGAGGAATCGCTGAGCCCCCTGGCCGAGGGATGCGGCCCCAACCAGTGGTCGCCCGACGGGACGTTCCTGGTGCTGGGGCACAACCCGGGCGCCACGCGCTGGGACATCTCCACGCTAACGCTCCAGCCGGGAGCGAAAGCCGCCCCCGTCCTCAACGGTTCGCACAACGAATCGTGGGCGCGGATCTCCCCGGACGGGAAGTGGCTCGCGTACTCCTCCGACGAGTCGGGCAGAAGCGAGATCTACGTCCGGCCTGTCGGCAGCGCGGTGGGCAAGTACCAGATCTCCACTCAGGGCGGCTTCAGCATGCGCTGGAGAGGGGACGGCAAGGAGATCTTCTACCTCCTCGATGACGGGACGATGATGGCCGTGGACGTCCGGACCGAGCAGGGGTTCCAGGTCGGAGCGCCGCGCGCTCTGTTCCGCGCGGCGCCGCCTCAAGGCTTCAACGGCCCGCAGTACTCGGTCACTCCAGACGGCCAGCGATTCCTCGTCCTCATGCCGGAGCGTGGCGCGGCGCAGGCGGCGACGACCGTGGTGGTGAACTGGACGAGCATGCTCCGTCGCGACTGACCCACGCGCCCCGGCTTCAAACGAAAACGCGCCCGAGGTCATGACCCCGGACGCGTCTCCTCAGGGCTCCGAGCCTGGCTCGGTCCCTGTCCCGTCTATCGGATGCGCACCACCTGGCGCTTCCATTCCTTGTCACCCGCCCGCACCACCGCCCAGTAGACCCCGGCGCGCACCGTCTCGCCGCGGCGGTCCCTTCCGTCCCACGTGAGCCGACTCGAGCCCGTCCGGATCCCGCAGTCGCGATCCAGAACCTGGCGGCCGTGCACGTCGTACACCACGAGCCGCACCGCGGCGGGCTTCGCCAGATCCAGCTTCAGATCCAGGGCCCGGTCGAACGGGTTCCGCAGCACCGCCAGCTTGTTCGCCGTGATCGGCGAGCCCTCGTCCACGGCGGTGATGACCATCCCGATCGAGTCGCGCTCCATCTCCACCGGAGCGCCGCGTCCGTTTGCGACCCACAGGTCGTGGAGCTGCTGCCCCGCGCCGTTGGTCGTGTTCTCATCGCGCAGGAACTCGACGTACTCCTTGGACGTCGTCTGATAGAGGAGCCGCACGATCACGCTGTGCGCGTTCGACGGCAGCGGGTACTCCGCCACGTCCCAGTTCTGCCCGTCGGAGTAGAGGGGCTGCGGCCCGACGTGGTGCGGATCCACGGGCCGCCCGCCGAACGTGGCGAACGACGCGTTCGTGAACCCCGACGGCGGGATCCGGTTGTCCTTCACGACGGTGTCGTTCAGCGTGAAGTGAAAGGTCGGACCGCTCGGAACGCCCACCGCGCCGCCCAGACCCGCCGAGACGCCCAGCTTGCACTCGTACACCGTGGGCTCCGGCGTCATCGAGAGCGTGCCTGTCGCCGCGTCGTACGCGCCCGACTCGTAGATCTTCTGCCCCTGCGCGTCGCGCGCGACCACGTGGAGCCACATCCGCCGCCCCTCGGGGTATCCGGTCGGGAGCTTGTGCCCGCTCCGGTTCGTCACCGTCACCAGCGCCCGGAAGCTGTCGTCCTCGACCGCGTACGTGACCGCCACTCCCGCGGCCTTCTGCAGCATCGACACCGCGCGCTGCGCGCCGGCGTTCAGTGCCGCGGGATCGGTCTCACTCGGGTACAGCGCCGCCGCGATCGGCGGGATCCACGAGTTCCCGCCGGTCATGTCGTGGAACGGCAGGTCCGGCCGGATGGGAGCGCCGGGATCGTTGCACCCCTGCCCCTGCACGTCCCTCATGTGGCAGTCCTGGCACGTGGACACGATGCCGCTGGGCTTCGCGCCCGCGAACTCGGGCTGGTACACGCCGCCGGGATACGCGCTGTTCTTCCACTCGCTGTACGTCCGCTCGAGCGGCATGAGGTCGGTCGACGCGAGCGAGGCCGCCTTGGCGTCGAGCGGCCCGGGAGTGAAGTCGTCGGGGCCGGTGCGATCGAAGACCGGGTTCGAGACGTCGTGGCACGTCCCGCAGAAATCGCTCGAGGTGTGGAACGGCGAGTAGAGCCGCGGATGGAACGCGCCCGCGTCGTTGTACGGCCCCCGCTTGCGGATATCCGGGTCGATCACGAACTGCCCGTTCGAGTATCCGAGCGGAAGATCGCCCGCGGCGAGCTGGTTCAGGACGTTCTGGTCCTCGACCGGACTGATCCCCGGCTTGTAGACCGGATCCACCAGCCGGTGGCAGAACCCGCACGTCACGCCGTCCCGCCCGAGCGGAGTGATCTGCGTGCCGTCCGTCGGATTGCTGCGTCCCGAGAGCCAGTCGAACGGCGTGTGGCAGCGGAGGCACAGGTCACCCGATGACGGCGCGTCCTGCTCGGCGATCGCCAGGCAGGCGAAGAAGAGAGGATCCCGGGCGGCTTGCGCCATCATGGATCCCTTGAAGTTGTGCCCGGGCTCGACGGCCGTGTTGTAGCCGCCGTGGCAGCTCAAGCAATCCGTGCTGGGCTCGAAGTTGGCGGCCCCAAAGGGCTGCGTCCCGGGCTGATGGAAGTCGCGGAGGGTCGTTGGGACAACCCCTCCGGACTTGATCAGGATGGTGAAGAGGTTGTTGCTCTGGTCCGACCCCTGGTTCCCCGCGGCGTCCCGCGCGAGCACGCGCACGCGTGCCGCGGCGCTCGGCGTGTTGTGGACGAACCAGGTGAAGGTCCCCGTGTTCGCGACCCCCATCGCGAGGGGCGTCCAGGGCAGGCTCTCCGCGTCGCGGTAGAAGATGTCGACGGA
>DASTBC010000069.1 GCA_035712245.1 Candidatus Eisenbacteria bacterium | reverse complement strand
CGAGCACGCGTGGAAGGAGTGGAAGAAAACGGAGACGATGAACCTACGATCGACGCTCCTCTGGAGCTTTGTCACGGTCGGCAACGCCGACTTCCAAGCTCCGAACGCCTATCACAAGACGAACCGGTACGCGGTGAACCTGGTCTTCTCGCCCGCCGAGCGCGTGGACGTTGGGCTCGAGCTGATCCGGGGTTCGCGGATGAACAAGGATCGGAACAAGGGAGAAGCGACGCAGGTTCAGCTGGTGACGTTGATCCGGTTCTAGCGGCTTCCGAGCGCCGTGGAGCTCTGGCGGCTCCCGTCCAGCGCGGTGAGGAGCGGCCGATCCAGGTCGTAGATGTCCTGCATGTAGCGAACCTCACCCGACTTTCCTACGCTCACCGTCCAGTACACGATGAGGATCGGGATCTGGTTCTCGATCGCCACCCGCTTCGTCTCGCCCGCGTCGATCATCTCCTGGATGCGCGAGCGGTCCCAGCCCTGGGGTCCGAGGAGCTGCTCCGCCAGCTCCATCGGATTCTCGATCCGGATGCAGCCGGAGCTGAACGTGCGCTTGTCGGACTCGAAGAGCGACTTGCTGGGTGTGTCGTGGAGATAGATGAGATACGGATTCGGGAACTCGAACTTGAGTCGGCCGAGCGCGTTGTCGTCTCCCGGTGGCTGCCTCAGCGTGTAGGGGAAGTTATCCGGGTCGGCCGAGCTCCAGTCGATCGAGGATGGATCCACCTCGTTTCCGTCCGAGTCCAGGACCGTCACGCCTTTCTCCCGGATCATGTCCCGTCCTTCCTGGATCCCCTTGATGATGTCCTCCTCGAGGATCGTGGGCGGCACCGTCCAGTCCGGATTGAAGACCACGGTCTGCATCCGCGCGCGGAACGAGGGCGTCTGCCGGGCCTCTTGGCCGATCATCGTCCGGGCTTCCCAGACGTTCGAGCCGCCCCGGATCAGGTACGCCTTGAAGGCGGGGAGGTTCACCAGCATGAAGTCGCTGGTCAGCCCGCCGAGCACCCACCGCGCCCGCTCGAGGTTCACTCGCACCTGTTCGACCCGCTGCGCCGCGCTCACGTTCATCGCGGCCATCGTCTCCTTGCCGATCACTCCGGTCGCGTCGAGACGATGCCTCGACTGGAACAACTCGACGGCCTTCCGAAGCGCCGGGTCGTACCGGGTCGAGGTGAGGTCGGACCCTTCGGGAAGCTCGCCCGTGGCGGCCAGCCTGGCCCGCACGGCCGGGATGCGGGAGTCGACCGCGCCCGGCTTGATGGTTTTCCCAGGCGTGACCTTGGGCCACCCGCCGTTCGCGGCGATCGTCCGGAGCTGCTCCAGGGCTCCCACGAGCCCGTGGTAGATGAAGTGGTCGTGCCGCCTCGACTCGAGGGCCTGCTTCAGATCCCTCGATCCCACGATTCCTTCCAGATCCTCGTTCAAGGGTGGCGCGCCCTCTCGGGGATTCACGTTCCACTTCGGATTGAGCGAGGACGGCCGCACGCGGCCGTAGCGGACGTCGTCCACCATGGCCGCGACCGCATCCGTCAGCAGGAGGTCCAGATTGGCGTCCAGGTCGGCGTTCGCGCCTTCCTTCCGCTCCCGGATCAAGGCTTCGATCGCCTCGAGGTGGTAGTCCTTCGGGTCGAGTCCGTCGCGCTCGACTCCCCGGATCGCCTCCACCACGCGGTCCGCGTCGCCGCTCCCGAGGTCCCACGCGCGCCGGTACTTGCGCTTCTCGTAGAACGAGGAGACCGTCTTCCGCTCCAGAAGCCCCTCGTTCCGTACCACCGCCGTGCCGTTACTGACGGAAGCGACCTTCGTCCGGAGATTCTCGGAGACTTCCTCCGCCGCGGGCGCACGGGTACACCCGCTGCTCGCGGCCACGACGAAAGCGAGGAGGGCGAGCGCGATGAGATCCGGCAGGCGCGGCGTGCGGAGCCGGACCGCGGAGCGGTCGCCGAAATAGGGACGTCCTCCTACAACTTGGAATGCCAGCACGGGAGCGTTCATTGAAAGATGGATTGAGCAAGCTATGGGCCAGGGTCGAGAGGCACACCCTCGCACCTCGTAAGGCCAATGGAAACAATCAGATGCGTACCTAAGTCGCTCCGCTTTCCGGAGTCGTGAACCTCCGGTGTCTTCCCTGGACTACATTCCTTTCACTTCGTTGGCGGCGACCATCGGACGCGGCGCGGCACCCCTCATGCTAGGGATTCCTCTTCGACAGCCTGTTCCCAACCCGGGACGCCGACCCTCGGGGGGAACGCAAGCGCGGGGGTAGCCCTGATGAGAGCACGTTCTAGAAGCGGCGAACCCACTCGAGCCACCGAGCGCATCGGACTGGCCGAGATCGGGCATCGCCATGATTCCTTTCTACGGTTCGGCGGCCTCTGCGCCATCGTCGGTGCGGTCCTCTCCATCGCCGCCGGAATCGGCTTTCGAAACCTGACGAACGTCTATCACGCACAGGACATCCTCGAGATCCTCGCCGCGCGGTCGCCGATCACCTGGTCGCTGACACACCTCGCGTTCATCGCGGGAACGCTGCTCTGGGTGTTCGCGCTCGTGGCCCTGAGCTGGACGCTGATTGAGGGGGGGAGCTGGGCTCTCGGGCGGCTCGGTGCGGCTGCCGTGATCCTCGGCGCGGCGGTCCACATGGTCTACTCCGCCGTGAACGGATACGGCTTCACGACCCTCGCCCAGTCCTGGAACGACCCCAGCACCGACGCGGCCGCGCTCGTCGTGGTGGGCGACGCGATCCGTCGCATGCTCGGAGGCGCCTGGGCGGCGACGCTCCTGCTTTTCCACGGGGTGCCGTTCGTTCTCTACGGTCTTGCGGTCGCCTACAGTCCGCGCTATCCCTCGTGGCTGGGATGGGTGGGAGTCGCCGGTGGCGCGGGATCGATCCTGGCGGGAACGGCGCTCCTCTTCGGGAAGTACCTGATCTCGCTCTGGCTCCCGGTCGTGTTCGCGATCGTGATCAGCGTGTGGATGGGCATTGTGGGGGTGATGATGTGGAAGCTGGGCAGGGAGTACGGTGGGATGGCGGAGGCAAGGGGTACGGCATAGCGCCGGAACCGCTTTCCCTTAGCAGCCGCGCGAGCGGCGGCACGATGAGCAGGTTTCGATGATCTCGATCGAGCCATCGAACCTGCTCTTCTTCATTTCGGCGTCGCTCCTTCTCATCATCGCACCTGGTCCGGACATCGTCTTTCTCGTGACGCAGGGCGTTACGCATGGTCCTCGCGCGGGTCTCGCGACGGCGATGGGACTGGCGGCCGGGAACTTGGTTCACACGACCGCAGCAGCGCTTGGGGTGTCCGTGATCGTCCGCGCGTCGCAAGCTGCGTTCCACACGCTGAAGATCGCGGGTGTCTCGTATCTGCTCTACCTCGCCTGGAAGACCTTGACGGAATCGAGACGAGTCGCCCGTGACGCCGCCCAGGAGACCACCGCGGGGCTGGTGGGAGAAACGATGCGTGCGGCAGACCTCTTCCGGCGCGGCTTGTTCATGAACATCCTGAACCCCAAGGTGGCGCTCTTCTTCCTCGCTTTCCTCCCACAGTTCGCGTCGGCCCATGCGGGTCCGATCGGGCAGCAGATGGCGCTTTACGGGATTCTCTTCACCTTTCTGGTCGTGGTGGTGTTCGGTGCCATCGGGTTCCTGGCGGGGGGACTGAGCGCTCGGCTCCGCCGGGCCGGTTCTGGAACCGCCGCCCGGCGCTTCGGATGGGTCGTGGCACTCGTGTACCTGGCTCTTGCCGTTCGGCTGGCCATGGTCCGCTCCTAGTCCCGGCACACGCTGTCGGCTTGACACCGGCCCCAGTTTGGTATCTTCTCGTAACTCTCGAGTGGATCGCCCCGCGATCTTGTCTTCCACGCGCCAAGTGGGGGGGCCGTGGACTCTTCGTTCCGCGGACTTGCTCTTGCATCCCGCTGCGCCCGAACTCCGGGGCATGGACTCGGAGTCCGCCTCCCTCTCCTGTTTCTGCTCCTTTGCGTTCATGGAGCACCTGCCCGCGCGGACGTGCCGTCCCTCGCGGAGATCCGGTCCCTGAACCAGGCGGGGCGCGCCAAGGACGCCGAAGCCGGCGCCCGTGTCCTGCTCTCGATCCTGGAACGAGGGGCTCCCGTCGATTCGCTGTCCCTCGGTGAGACCCTGGACGAGCTATCGATCGCGCTGCGCCGCGGGGGAAAGGCGGGACAGCCTGAATCGGAGCAGGTCGGCGCGCGAGCGATTGCGATCAAGGAGCGATCGCTCGGCAAGAGGAGCGCGGGGTACGCGGCGAGTCTCTACAACATGGGGATGCTCTGGTACGCGCGAGACGACGCGTCGCGGGCGATATCCATTCTTCAGGAGACCCTGGAGATCCGCGTCGCAGCGCTCGGATCCGAACACCGCGACGTGGCGCTCACCCTTCTCGCGATCGGCGCGGTTCATTCTCAGATGGGAAAGGACGTGGCCGCGGAGGAGGCCATCGACCGTGCGGTTTCCATCCAGAAGGCAACCCTCGAAGCGGACGACCCGGACC
>DASTBC010000068.1 GCA_035712245.1 Candidatus Eisenbacteria bacterium | reverse complement strand
CCTACAAGCAGGAGGACTCGCCGCGGTACCACGCGCGGGACGTGGCGCTCGTGCGCGCGCAGCGCCGGGGGGCCGTGATCGTCCTCTCGTCGGCGACGCCGAGTCTCGAGAGCTATGCGAAGGCGGCCACGGGCGCGACCGCGCTCCTCCGGCTTCCGAGCCGGGTGGACGGCCGCCCGCTCGCCACGGTGCGTGTCGCGGACCTGCGCGTCCGCGCGCGGGCGGGCGCGGGCACGCCCGCGGGCGCGGACGCCGCGGCAGCCACGGGCGCGACCACCGCGGACGGCACGGCGCCAACGGGCGGCCCCGCCACGCCCTCGCAGGATCGCCCCACCTCTCGATGGCTCGGTCCGCTCCTTCTCGAAGGCATGGAGCGGACGCTCGCGCGCCGGGAGCAGGGGATCCTCTTCCTGAACCGGCGCGGCCACTCGACTCACGTCCAGTGCAAGGGATGCGGGGACGTCGCCTCCTGCACGCGCTGCGACGTCTCGCTCACGGTGCACTCCGAGGACCAGACGCTCCGGTGCCACTACTGCGGCGCCGTCCGCCGTCTCCTTCCCGCGTGCCGCTCCTGCGGCGCCACGGATCTCTGGCTCGGAGGCGTCGGAATCCAGAAGATCGAGCGCGAGGTGGCGCGCGTCTTTCCCACGGCGCGCATCGCGAGGCTCGATCTCGACGCGGTGCGCCGGCGGGGCGCCGCCGCGTCCATCCTCCGCTCGTTCCGGAAGGGCGAGACCGACTTCCTCCTCGGCACTCAGATGGTCACGAAGGGGTTCGACTTCCCCGGCGTCACGCTGGTCGGGATCGTCCTCGCGGATCTCCAGCTCTACCTGCCCGATTTCCGCGCGGCGGAGCGGACGTTCCAGCTGCTCACGCAGGTGGCGGGCCGCGCGGGCCGCGGCGCGAGTCCCGGAGAGGTGATCATGCAGTCGTGGAATCCCGACCACCCCGCGCTCCGGTGCGCGGCGGCGCAGGACTACGAGGCGTTCTTCGCGACGGAGTCCGAGGAGCGGCGGGAGCTTCGCTACCCGCCCTTCGGCCACCTGATCGAGATCGAGGTGCGGGGCAAGACTCCCGAGAACGTGATCCGCGGATCGGAGAGGATCCGGGACGTGCTCCGCCGGGGCGCGGCGGGAGTGGACGTGCTCGGTCCGGCTCCGAAGCCGATTTCCCGCATCCAAGGGTGGGAACGATGGCACCTGCTCCTGCGCAGCTCGTCCCGGCCCGCGCTCCGGGCCAGGATCGAGGAGGCGCTCCCCAAGGTCCGGGCGCTCAAGCTCCCCGGCCTTCACGTGGCGGTGGACGTCGACCCTCGCCAGCTCCTGTAAGCATCGTTTTTCCAGATACTTAGATTGCGGAGCAGGTTTTCGGCAAGGGGCTTGACAGGCTCCGGGCGGACCCTTTCAATTCAAGGGAAGCGGAACGGACCAGCCTGCCGGCGGGTATTATGGATACCCGCGCCATTTCCGGAATCCCGATGGAGGTACCCACGATGAGCCTCGGCCCCAAACGCGTTCGGTTCGGGGGCGTCCTCGCCGCCGGCCTGAGCGTTCTCATGACCGCTCCGCCCGCCATGGCGGGGATCTGTTTCACGAGCGGCAAGGTCTACGTGCAGCAGAAGGTCTACGACAAGGCCGCGTGGCAGCTCGAGTGCGCCCGGAAAGAGGAGCCCGAAAACGCGCAGGCGTATGCCCTTCTCGGGTTCGCGCGCGGCGAGCTCCGCCAGTTCGCGTCGGCGGGAGCCGTCTATCAGCTCGGCATCCAGGTCGCAGAGAAGAAGAACGACAAGAAGCGCGTCGAGGAGATGCAGAACAACCGGCGCGCCAAGTACATCGATCTCTTCAACTCGGGCGTGAAGGCCCTCCAGCGCGCCGGCAAGGTCGCCCAGGACGACAGCCGTACCACGGATGAGGCCTCGCCGCAGGCCGGCGTCGCGAAGGAGCGCGGAGAGCCCAAGGACTTCGCGCGCTTCACCGAGAACGGCAAGGCCCACGAGTTCTGGTACTACCCGGAGCAGAAGACCGTGTACCACTTCGCGCCGGGCGGCGACGCGCCGCTCCAGGTGGAGTACCGGCCGTTCCAGGGCGCGCAGGATCCGAAGACGGCCGCCACCGACACGACGGTCTACCCGCTCTACACCGGCGCGTCCGCGCTCGCGGAGGCCGCGTACAACTTCGAGCTGGCGATGCTGATCGACCCGACCTCGGCCGACATCTACAAGAACCTGAGCTACGTGTACGAGGTGCTGGGCCGCACCGACGACGCGATCCGCGCGGCGCAGAAGGGCCTCGCGATCAAGCCCGGAGACAAGGACCTCACGCAGAACCTGCGGGTGGCCGCGATGGGCCGCGGCAACCGGCTCTTCAAGGGCGAGAAGTTCGCCGAGTCGATTCCGGCGTACCGGGCGGCGATGTCGTACGACGAGGCGGGCAGGGTGCAGTACCTGTCCCTGATCGCCGACGCGTTCCAGAACCTGGCGCGCAAGGAGCAGAAGGGCCCGCAGCAGTCCGCCTACTACGACAGCGCGGGCGTGGCCTACATGGCCGTGTACGAGAACGCTCCCGCCGACTCCGCCGGAGCGGCGATGAAGGAGAACGCGCTCTACAACGCCGCGATCATCCAGGTCAATCTAGAGAACTACAAGCGCGCGGACGAGATCCTCACGAAGGGGACGCAGGCGTTCCCGAACAGCAAGGATCTCTGGCTCGTGGCGGGTCAGACCAAGTTCCAGCTGGGCGACTTCGAGGGCTCGGTCGCCGCCATGAAGAGGACGGTGGAGCTGAATCCGAAGGAGGCCGACGCGCACCAGATCCTCTTCCACGCGTACAACAAGCTGAACAAGAAGGCGGAGTCCGTCTCGGAGTACACGATCTACAAGGCCCTGAGCGAAGGGAAGCCGCGGACCGGCTCCCAGCTCAAGACGTGGGTGGATTCGGCGGGCAACCGGCTGCCGAAGGGACACCAGCTCGACAAGACCAAGGCCGCGGAGGGCTATCCGGAAGAGGTCCGCACCTACATGGACGGAGACAAGACTCTCGAGAGCTGGTTCTACTGGACCAAGGGGAAGTCGATCACGTTCCTCGAAGGCCAGGTGTTCTCACAAGCGTCGTTCCCACCCGCCAAGATGTGATTCCCGGGTCGTTCTCGGGCGCGGTCCTCGCGCCCGAGAATGACCTTGACATACGGCCCTGCCGGCCGATAGATTGGATTGGAGCACCAACCTGGGGGCATCGAGAGCGCGACTCGGCAGCGCTCAGCACCCCACCCGGACCGCGAAGTGTGCGGCGGTTCCGAGTCAAGCCACACCGGATCCAACCCTTCTTTCCCGGATCTCCCCATCACGTTGAGGGCCGCGTTTCGGTTGTGACGTATGTCCCGCCCACAAACTTCGGTTCGTCGCCGCGGCGCTGAAGCGCCGTCCCTGCCGGACCCCATCATCGAGGAGTCTCCAAAAGCAATGGCTGAGCAGACGGAAACACCGCCCGCGCCCGCGCCGGCACCCGCCACGGGTTCGCCCAAGGGCCTCGACATCCTCCAGCTCAAGAGCCGTACCATCGCCGAGCTCATGGAGCTGGCGCACTCGCTCGGCATCCAGGGCACGAGCGGCCTCCGGAAGCAGGAGCTGATCTTCAAGATCCTCGAGGGTCAGACCGAGAAGAACGGCCTGATCTTCGCGGAAGGGGTCCTGGAGATCCTCTCCGAGGGATACGGCTTCCTTCGTTCCACCGACTACAACTACCTGCCGGGGCCGGACGACATCTACGTCTCGCCCTCGCAGATCAAGCGATTCGACCTGCGCACCGGGGACACGGTCTCCGGGCAGGTCCGGCCTCCCAAGGACGGCGAGCGGTACTTCGCGCTCCTCCGCGTGGAGGCGGTCAACTTCGAGAGCCCGGAGGTCGCGAAGGACAAGATCCTCTTCGACAACCTCACGCCGCTCTATCCGCAAGAGAAGCTGCGGCTCGAGGCGAAGGCCGACGACATGCCGACGCGCATCATGGATCTCCTGACCCCGATCGGTAAGGGGCAGCGAGGTCTGATCGTGTCGCCGCCGCGCGCCGGAAAGACGGTCCTCCTCCAGAAGATCGCGAACTCCATCACGGAGAATCACCCCGAGGTCATGCTCATCGTGCTCCTGATCGACGAGCGGCCGGAGGAGGTCACGGACATGGAGCGCTCGGTGAAGGGCGAGGTGGTCTCGTCCACGTTCGACGAGCCGGCGGAGCGCCACGTCCAGGTCGCCGACATGGTGATCGAGAAGGCGAAGCGCCTCGTGGAGCACAACCGGGACGTCGTGATCCTGCTCGACTCGATCACGCGTCTCGCGCGCGCCCACAACACGGTCGTGCCGCACTCGGGCAAGATCCTGTCGGGCGGCGTCGACGCGAACGCGCTCCAGAAGCCGAAGCGCTTCTTCGGCGCGGCGCGAAACATCGAGAACGGCGGCAGCCTCACGATCATGGCCACGGCCCTGATCGAGACCGGAAGCCGCATGGACGACGTGATCTTCGAGGAGTTCAAGGGAACGGGCAACATGGAGGTCATCCTCGACCGGAAGCTCGCGGACAAGCGCATCTTCCCGGCGATCGACATCAATCGCTCGGGCACGCGCAAGGAAGAGCTGCTCATGACGGCCGAGGAGCTGAACAAGGTCTGGATCCTCCGCAAGTTCCTGAACGAGCTGAATCCCATGGAAGCGATGGAGTTCTTGATCGGCAAGATGAGCCAGACCAAGACGAACAAGAAGTTCCTCGCGATGATGAACACCTAGGACCGGTCCAAGGAGACGGAGCACTCCCATGAAGAAGGGCATTCACCCCGGCTACTACAACACGCAGATCATCTGCGCCTGCGGCAACGTGATCGAAACGCGCGCGACGGTGAAGGAGGCGCTGCACGTGGAAATCTGCTCCGCGTGCCACCCGTTCTTCACCGGCAAGCAGAAGCTCGTCGACACGGCCGGCCGCATCGAGCGCTTCCGCCGCAAGTACGGCATGAAGGAGCAGCAAAAGCCCGCCGAAGCTCCGTCGGCGTAGGGTCGCACCGGAACCGCCAACCACCGGATGGCAGACCGCTACGCCCCGATCGGGGGCCAGGCCGTCATCGAGGGGGTCATGATGCGCTCGCCGAAGCGCGTGGCCACCGCGGTGCGGCTTCCCGACGGGAGCATCCAGATCCAGTCCCGGGACTACACGTCGATCTCGCGGCGCTATCCCGTCCTGGGCCTTCCCATTCTCCGCGGCGCGATCGTGCTGGTCGAGTCGCTCCGGATCGGCGTCGAGGCCCTCGCATTCTCCGCGGACATCGCGGTGGAGGCGGACAAGGACAAACCCCAGGAAGCGAAGCGGTACGGGAAGCTAGGCCTTGGGATGGGCTTCACGATCCTGATCTCGTTCGTCCTCGCGTTCGGGATCTTCTTCTATCTCCCGCTCAAGCTGACCGACCTCACCGGCGTCCGCGATCCGCTCCTCTACAACCTGATCGACGGCGCGATCCGCCTCGTCTTCTTCATGATCTACATCGTCGCGATCGGCTTCTGGGGGGAGATGCAGCGCGTCTTCCAGTACCATGGCGCCGAGCACAAGACGATCCACAATCTGGAGTCGGGGCAGGAGCTGACTCCGGACATCGCCCAGACGATGAGCCGGTTCCATCCGCGGTGCGGCACGAGCTTTCTCTTCCTGGTCGTGATCGTGAGCTTCATCGTGTTCGCCTTCCTGGGGCGGCCCGACACGTGGGAGTCGCGCGCGCTCCGGTTCGCGCTCATCCCCGTGATCGCGGGCATCTCCTTCGAGATCATCCGCTTCGCCGGCGCCTATTACGAGACGAAGCCCTGGGTGCGCTGGATCAGCGAGCCCGGGCTCAAGCTCCAGCGCCTCACCACGCGTGAGCCGTCCAAGGACATGCTCGAGGTCGCGATCGCCGCGCTTCGGGCGGTGCTGTAACCGCAGGCTGCCCGCGCATGCGTGAAGCCCTGGAGAAGGCGAAGAGCCGGTTCGAGGAGCTGACGAACCAGCTCGCGGATCCCGCCATCGTCAGCAACCCCGCCGAGCTGAAGCGCGTGAGCAAGGAGCGGAGCTCGCTCGAGTCCCTGGTCACCGCCGCCCGCCGCTACGACGACGTGCTCCACCGGATCGCCGAGGACACGGCGATCGTGCGCACCGAGAAGGACGCGGAGCTCGTCGCGATGGCGAAGGCCGAGATCGAGGAGCTCGAACAGGAGCGCGCGAAGCTCGAGCAGGAGCTGCCGCGCCTCCTCCTGCCGCCCGATCCGCTCGACCACAAGAACGTGATCGTGGAGATCCGCGCCGGCACCGGCGGGGAAGAGGCCGCGCTCTTCGCGGCCGAGATCCTGCGCCTCTACATGAAGTACGCCGAGCGCCACGGCTGGCGCGCCGAGCTCCTCTCGACGAGCGAGGCCGGGGGAGGCGGCATGAAGGAGGCCGTCGTCTCGATCAGCGGCGAGGGGGCGTACAGCCGGTTCAAGTACGAGAGCGGCGTCCACCGCGTGCAGCGCGTGCCCGAGACCGAGGCGAGCGGGCGCATCCACACCTCCGCGGTCACGGTCGCGGTGCTCCCGGAGGCGGAGGAGATCGACGTGGAGATCAAGCCGAGCGACCTCTCGATCGACGTCTTCCGCTCGTCCGGCCCGGGCGGCCAGAGCGTCAACACCGCCGACTCCGCCGTTCGCATCCGGCACCTCCCCACGGGGATCGTGGTCCAGTGCCAGGACGAGCGCTCCCAGCTCAAGAACAAGGCGAAGGCTTTGAAGGTGCTCCGGGCAAGGCTCCTCGACATGGAGATCCAGGAGCAGGAGCGCAAGATGGCCGCCACCCGGAAGTCCATGGTCTCCTCCGGCGACCGGAGCGCGAAGATCCGCACCTACAACTTCCCGCAAGGCCGGGTCACCGATCACCGGATCGGGCTCACGCTCTACCGGCTGGGCGACGTCCTCGAGGGCGATATCGACGAGCTGATCGACGGGCTCTTCAACGCGGAGCAGGCCGAGCGCCTCGCCGCGTCCGGCGCGTCGGCGTAGCGAGCTCCACCGTCGTGACCCGCGCCGAGGCGCTCGAGCGCCTCCGCACCCGCCTCCGCGCCGCCGGCATCCAGCCGGCGAACCAGGAAGCCGAGTGGCTCCTCGCCCACGCGCTCGAAACCTCCGTCTCGGCTCTCTGGAAGGACAAGACGGCTCTCCTCGACCCCACCCAGGAGGACGCGCTGGAGGCTCTCACGCGCCGCCGCGAGCGCCGCGAGCCCCTCCAGCTCATCCTGGGCGAAATGCCCTTCCACCACGTCACGCTCCAGGTCGAGCCCGGCGTCTTCATCCCGAGGCCTGAAACCGAAGAGCTGGTGGAGGCGGTCCTGGAGGCACTCGGTGGAGATGTGGTGGATCGGGGGCGCGCACCCGACCCCCGCCGACTCCTGGACCTGGGCACCGGCACGGGCGCCATCGCGATCGCCCTGCTCCATGCCTTGCCGGGCTGGCAAGGCGTCGCCGTGGACCGCTCGCCCCTCGCGGTGGCGCTCGCCGCGCGAAACGCGCATCGAAACGGCGTCGGAGAGCGTCTGCGGACCATGATCGGCGACTTCACGTCGCCGGCTTCGGCGCCATGGGAGCCGGACGGGCCGTTCGATCTGGTCGTATCGAACCCCCCGTACATCCGCCGCGGGGACATCCCGGGCCTCATGCCCGAGGTTCGCGACCACGATCCCGTCGAGGCGCTTGACGGCGGGCCCGACGGACTCGATGCTCTCCGGCAACTGGCAGCGCGTCTCACCGCTTGGCTCCGTCCCGGTGGCCACCTCGCACTGGAGATCGGAGCCGATCAGGCCGATACCGTCCTGGGGATCTTGTCACCCCACATCCAGGACGCGCGGATCCTGCCCGACCGGGCAGGATTTCCGCGAATCGCCATCGGCATCCAGCGAAGCGGGGACGCATGAAGACGGAACGGGCACTCGAGCGGGACGAGAAGGCGGCGGCGATCAGCATGGACGAGATCCGGGTTCTGGGAGGTCACAAGCTGCAAGGGTCGGTCGCGGCCGGCGGTTCGAAGAACGCCACGCTCCCGGTCCTCGCCGCCACGCTCCTTGCACCCGGCGTGTACCGCTTCACGAACGTCCCCGAGCTCAAGGACGTCGCCACGATGCTGGACATGCTCTCCCGCTTCGGGGTGGTGAGCCGCCGCACGGGGACGCACGAGATCTCGGTCGACACGCGCGAGTCGCGGAACGCCGAGGCCCCGTACGACCTGGTGAAGACCATGCGCGCGTCGATCTACGTGCTCGGCCCGCTCCTCGCCCGCTATGGCGAGGCGCGCGTGTCGCTCCCCGGCGGATGCGCCTGGGGCCCGCGTCCCGTCGATCTCCACATCAAGGGAATGGAGAAGCTCGGCGCGGACGTCTCGATCGATCACGGCTACATCGTGGCGAAGGCGGACGGGCTGCGCGGGAGCACGGTCTCGTTCGACGTGTCCAGCGTGGGCGCGACCGGGAACATTCTCATGGCCGCGGCGACCGCGGCGGGGAAGACCGTGATCGACAACGCCGCGTGCGAGCCCGAGATCACGGCCCTCGCCGACTTCCTGGTCGCGATGGGCGCGAAGATCGACGGCATCGGAAGCCCGCGCCTCGTCGTGAAGGGCGTCCCCGAGCTCCATCCGGCCGACGCGGCGATGATCCCCGACCGGATCGAGGCGGGCACGCTCCTCGTCGCGGCCGCGATCACGGGGGGCGACGTCGAGGTCACCGCCATCGATCCGTCCCAGGTGTCCTCGGTGATCTCGAAGCTCGAGGCCGCGGGCTCCTCGGTGGAGGTCTCCGAGTGTTCCGTCCGGATCCGGGCGCCCGAACGTCCCGAGTCCATCACGGTCACCACGCGCCCGTACCCGGGGTTCCCCACGGACATGCAGGCCCAGTTCATGGCGCTCCTCTCGGTCGCGTCGGGCTCGAGCACGATCGAGGACACGATCTACTCCGACCGGTTCACGCACGTCGCCGAGCTGAACCGCCTGGGCGCCGACATCCGCGTCGATGGGAACGTCGCCCACGTGCGCGGCGTCGAGGGCCTGAGCGGCGCGCCCGTCATGGCCACCGACCTACGGGCGTCGGCGGCCCTCATTCTCGCCGGGCTCATCGCGAGCGGCGAGACCCGCGTCTCCCGCGTCTACCACCTCGACCGCGGCTACGAGCGGCTCGAGGAGAAGCTCCGCGCGCTCGGAGCTTCGATCCGCCGCGTCAAGTCCTGACGGCGAGGGGACCGAGCGAGACCGGATGCGCCCCGTCGTCATCGGAACCGCGGGGCACATCGACCACGGGAAGACGGCCCTGGTGGGGCGGCTCACCGGGATCGACACGGACCGGCTCAAGGAGGAGAAGGAGCGCGGGATCTCGATCGATCTCGGCTTCGCGCACCTGACGCTCCCCTCCGGCCGGCGCGTGGCCATCGTCGACGTTCCCGGGCACGAGCGGTTCGTGAAGAACATGCTCGCGGGCGCGACGGGGATCGATCTCGTGCTCCTCGTGATCGCGGCCGACGAGGGCGTGAAGCCGCAGACGCGCGAGCACCTCGCGATCGTCGACCTCCTTCACGTGACGCGCGGCGTGATCGCGCTCACGAAGGCGGACCTCGCCTCGCCCGAACGGATTCGCGCCTCCACGGAGGAGGCCCGCGGGCTCCTCGCCTCGACCTCCCTCGCCAAGGCGCCCATCGTTCCCGTCTCGTCCACGACGGGCGCCGGCATCGACGTCCTGATCCAGGAGGTCGAGCGCGCCGTCGCGTCGGTCGAGGCGCGTTCCGGGTCGGAGGCCGTCCGCCTCCCCGTCGACCGTGTGTTCTCGGTGGAGGGGATCGGTACCGTCGTGACGGGAACGCTCTGGAGCGGAGCGATCCGGACGGGAGACACCCTGGAGCGGCTCCCGGAGTCGCGCGCCGTGCGCGTGCGGCAGGTCGAGGTCCACGACGCGCCGGTGCCCGAGGCGCTCGCCGGGAACCGCACCGCGCTCGCGCTCCACGGCGTCTCGAAGGAAGACCTCTCGCGCGGTGACTGGCTCGTCACGCCCGGACGGTTCCGGGCGACCGACATGCTCGACGCGCGGCTCACGCTCCTCCGCGACGCGGAGCGCAGCCTCGAGCACCGCGCGCGGGTTCGCGTGCACCTCGGCGCGAGCGAGATCCTGGCGCGCGTCGTGCTTCCTTCCGCGCGACCGCTCGTTCCGGGAGAGACAGGGCTCGTCCAGCTCCGGCTCGAGAGTCCCGTCGTGGCCGTGCCGCGCGACCGGCTCGTCCTTCGCTCGTATTCCCCGGCGACCACGGTCGGTGGCGCGACCGTGATCGACCCGAGCCCCGCGAAGCGCGCGCGTCTCGACCAGGAATCCGAAGCGCGCCTGCTCGCGCTCGAGACCGGGACGCTGCAGGCGCGGATCGAGCGCCTCGCCGCGGACGCGCGGCTCACCGGAATCCGCGTCGATCCGACCGCGATGCGCCTGGGGGAGGAGCCCGCTCGGGTGGAGGCCGCGGCGCGCGAGTCGAAGGCGCTCCTGCGTCTCGAGGACGGGCGGTACCTCGATCGCGCCTCATGGACGAAGGCGGTCGCGCTCGTCCTCGACGCCGTCCGCCGGTACCAGGAAGAGCACCCGCTCCGCCACGGGATCGGGAAAGGGGAGCTGAAGGCGCTTCTCGCCGAAACGCTGGACGCCGGCGTGTTCGACGAGGCGCTCCAGAGGCTCCTCGCGGAGAGGAAGATCGTTCCGAGCAAGGACCGGATCGCGCTTCCCGAAGCCGGGCCCGCCTTGACCGAGGAGCAGGCACGGGCGCTCCAGAAGGTCGAGGGACGCCTCCAGGCCTCGGGGTTCCAGGTCCCGGACCTCTCCGGCGTGCTCCGCGAGGTGCCTCCCTCGGCCAAGCCCGCCGAGCTGGCCCGGTACCTGGTCGAGTCGGGGAGGGCCGTCAAGGTGACATCGGAGCTTCTCTATCCCGCCCCCCTCTGGGCCGAGATCGAGCGACGTGTCCTCCAGCATTTCACTCGGGGCCCGTCACTTACGATGGGAGACTTCAAGGACCTGTTACAGGTGTCCCGGAAATACGCCGTTCCGCTCCTGGAGCACCTGGACCGTACCGGATTGACACGCCGGGAGGGGGACGTCCGGATCCCGGGCCCGCGCGCCAGGACTTGAGGACGGCCCCCGAGCTGTCGAAACTACAAAGTCCGGGGTGGGACCATTCGGTCCCACCATTTCGGTTGATTCCTGGGCGGTGCCGGGCGTATGCTCTGACCGCTGAATTCCGCCGGTCCCTCGCCGGCACCCACGGAGGGGCTCCGATCGGAGCCCTGAACGTCAGTAAGGAAGGTGTCCACAATATGCGCCTCCTCTCCGGCTCCACCAGGCTCGCGTGTCTCCTGATCGTGCTCTTCATGCTTGCCACCGTGCTTCCCGTTTCCTGGTCGAGTTCCGGTTCGTTGATGGCCTTCGGCGCGAGGAGCGCCTGGGCCGGTTCACCCGATGAGACGTTGAACCCGCCGCCCGAGCCGCCCAAGAAGGGCGCCACGCTCGCGACGTACGGGAATTCCGCAACGACCGAGAGAACGTCCCTCGAGAGTTCGCGGATTCGGACCGGATGGAGCTGGACCGAGCGCTTCGGATTCGCCTGGGAGTATTACCTGTCCAAGGTGTTGCGATTCTGACGAACCGGTAGCTCTGGATCCGGACAACTTCGGAAAAGAGACGTGGACAAGACCACGGCGGAATTGATTCGGGAGCGTGAGGAGGCGGTATCCACCGCCCGCCTCACGCAAGATCCCGAACGACACCTTCAATCCCTCGAAGACCTCGCCGAGATCTTCCTCCGCGCGGACAGCTACATCCCCGCGCTGCAGAACCTGGAAGAGTGCATCGCGTCGGCCGAGCGGCTCGGACTGGATCCGCACCGCATCGCCACGCTCGAGCTCAAGGCCGCGCAGACCCTGATCGAGAAGGGGGATGCCTCCGGCGCGCTCCGCCACATCGGCCGCGCGCGCGTCCGCGCCGTGCCCGAGCTCTACCCCGAGCTGATCGCGAGGCTCCAGCTCCAGAGCGCCCGCGCCCTGATCGAGCTGTCGCAGTACGAGGAGGCCCTCGGCGCGTGCGAGCGCGCGCACGGGTTCTTCAAGGAGCACAATCTCCTCGCGCCTCTCGCGCACGCGTACAACTGCTTCGGCCGGATCCACTTCCGGCTCGGAGACCTCGACAAGGCCAAGGAGTTCTACGAGGCCGCGCTCCACCTCTTCCGCTGGGATCTGAACGACGAGGAGGGCGTGATCCGCGCCCACAACAACCTGGGCGTTCTCTACCGGCATCTCTCGGACTGGCGCCAGTCGACCTGGCACCTCCTCCGGTCGATGGAGATCTCGACGCGGCTCGGAAACTTCGCCTACATCGCGGTCTCCTGCGCGAACCTCGGCATCGTCCACCTGAAGGCGGGATCGTGGGACGAGGCCGTGGAGCACTTCGACCGCGCGCTCAATTCCTACGTGCAGATCGGAAAGGACGCCGGCATCGCGCGTATGCGGATCGGACTCGCGACCGTCGCCACCTACCGCCACGACTTCGGGACCGCCGAGGCCCATCTGGGCGCGGCCTCCCAGATCGCGTCCCGGCTCGGCAACTCGCGCGAGCAGGTCCTCTGCCGCTTCAGCCAGGGGGATCTCCACGTGGAGATGGGCCGGATCGAGGAAGGGCTCGCGTGCTACGAGGAGGCGCTCGAGATGGCGCGCCAGATCGCCCCCGAGGGCGACATGGTGCACGAGCTCCAGCGCCGCCGCGCCGAGGCCTACGCCACGAGAGGCGACCTGCCGGCCGCGTTCAAGGCAGCCGAGGACGCGCTCTCGCGCGCCTGCCGGCTCAAGGACCAGCTCGAGGAAGGCGCGTCGCGCCGCGTGCTCGCGGTGGTGCATACCCTCGAGGGCCGCCTGAGCGAGGCGAACACGCAGGGCCGCGAGGCGATCCGGCTCCTCGAGTCGATCCACGAGCGGTTCGAGCTGGCCCGCGCGTATCTCGACCAGGCGCGCCGCACCCCGAACGGGGGCGGCGACCCGGAGCGGACGCGCGAGGCCCAGAATCTCGCCTTCAAGGCCATGTACCTCTTCGAGCAGCTCGGAATGGACGACGCGATGCGAGCCTGCGAGACGACGCTCCGCGAGCTGAACGCGCCGGTGTGGCTGACGACGCCGCGCGCCCAGCGCGTGCCGGGACCGAGCTCGTCCCAGGCGCAGGACATCGCCCGCGCGCACGGCGTCATCAGCCAGAACGGGCGGACGCTCGAGCTGGTCCGCAAGGCGTCGGAGCTCACGAGCACCCCGGCCCGCGTCCTGATCCAGGGCGAGACCGGGACGGGGAAGAACCTCTTCGCCTACATGTTCCGCTCGTACGAGATCGAGCGGGGCCGCCCGTTCGTGGAGGTGAACTGCACCAGCCTCCCCGGCGACCTCGTCGAGAGCGAGCTCTTCGGTTACGTCCGCGGCGCCTTCACCGGCGCCGCCATCACGAAGAGGGGCATCTTCGAGGAGGCCGACGGCGGCACCATCTTCCTGAACGAGATCGGCGAGCTGGGCGAGCGGACGCAGGTGAAGCTCCTGCAAGTGCTGGATGACGGGACGTACCGGCGGCTGGGCGAGGTTCGCTCACGGCGTTTGAACGTGCGGATCATCTCCGCGACGAACAAGGACCTCGACGCCGCGGTGAAGGCGGGCTGGTTCCGGTCGGATCTCTATTACCGGCTCGGCCAGGTCGTGCTCTCCCTCCCGCCGCTCCGCGAGCGCCGCGAAGACATCCCGCTCCTGATCCGGAACTTCCTCGATGAATTGATCTCCCGCGAAGGGCGCCACGTGGTCCTCTCCGAGGACGCGATGGAGTACCTGATCTCGCTGCCGTGGATGGGGAACATCCGCGAGCTGAAGCACAAGGTGGAGTCGATCTACCTGTGCGCGGGACGCCAGGAGCTGATCGACCGGAACACCCTGGTGCGGCTCCTCTACCCCAACGGCACGCCTGCCGCTGAAGCCCAGTCCACGCGCGGGCTCCGCGGCAAGGTCGACCTCCTGAAGCGCGAGGAGATCCTGGCCGCGCTCTCCCGGAACGGCGGAAACCGGAGCCGGGCCGCCCTCGAGCTGGGCATCACGCGCCGGCACCTGATCCGGCTGCTCAAGCAGATCTACTAGCCGCACGCGCAGCGGCTCGGCCCGCGGCGCGACGTCCTCCCCAGAAAGGCACGGCGGAACGATCCATGAGCCCGGGGGTGTGACATTCACGTCCGCGAGCCCCTAGGGGCGTGACATGACTGCAAGTCGACCCGCGCTAAGTCTTTAGTCCGCAAACAACAAATCCGGGTGTGACATCCATGTCCCTCCGGACCCTCTCCGGCAGCCCCGCGGGACCGCACCCCGGGAAATCCCGGAATCGACCAACCCGCTACTTACCAATCGCTTCACCCTCCCCGACCCCCACCGACGTACGAACCTCCCGGGCGCGGCACGTACGATGCTTTTTACGCGCGACGGTCGTCAGCCTGGAACCACGACGGAAGTCTCGACTCAGCACGACCGAAGTTGCTCTTTGTCAGGGCCGCGGATCGATGGGGAGCTCTCAGGAGAAGCCAAGGCCAGGGCTAAACCTTCCTCCTCTCAGTCCGTTTGGACATAAAGGCTCCTAGACTGACTCTCCCTGGGTGCCTCGTCAGTCCGCGACCCCTTGTCTTCGCTGGATGGAATGTCGCCAGTCGCAGCGTGGTCCCCCCCACTGCGAACCGGTTCCGCTACTCGCTCGACACCTCGCGCCCGTTTTCGTCGTCGTTGCCGGCTCGTCCTTCCGGAAGCCGCGGACGGACGAGAAGCTCCCGCTCCCGCGTACAAAGAGCCTGTCCGGGTTTGCCGCGGCGCGGTTTGGACACGAACTTTCGCTCGGTGTAGATCACAGGGACCCGCGTCTGTTTCCGCGCCTTGCTGAAGTAGGCGGCAACGGCTGCCGCCTCCTCGAGCGTGCGTGGCTTGGGTACCGCGCTTCTTTGTGGACGGCGCAGGATGACGTGGGAACCCGGGACCCCTACGACGTGGAACCAATAGTCGTGGGGGTTCGATAACCGATGGGTGATGTGGTCGTTGTCGGTGTTGTTGCGTCCGACCCAGACCTCCCATCCATCGCTCGTATGGAACGTCCTTGGCCCGGTCGACTTGCGCGCCCCTGGAGGCCGGCGTCCGGGACGTAGCGCGTGGGGTGCTCCGGGGGTCTGTCGACCCAGACGGATCTTCCGCGAGTCACCCCGCGCCACATGTGGCAGGCCTGCCGCCGTGAGGAACTGCTCGAGGCTCCGGAGCGCCTCACGCGGCGGGCTGTCGAAGAGGTCCTGGCGAAGCGCGCCGAGATCGGCGAGATGCTGCCGGGTCTGGGCCAGTCGGGATTCGACGAGCTTCTGGCCCCGCTCGCCTTTCTTCGCCTTTTGGAAGAGGCGGGCCGCATTCTCGTGGGTAGAGAGCGCGGGATCGAGGGGGATCTCGATTTCCGCTCCGGGTGAGTCCGCGAACGTGTCGGGGAGACGCACGCGGCTCGCCCCCCGCGGGATATCTCGGTAGTGAGCGAGCAAGATCTCCCCCCAGCGCCGCGCGTCCTGCTGGACGCGGGTGCGCCCCAGGTCCCTCCCTTGCGCCTCGAGCCGCCGGGTGAGCACACGCTCGGCGGCTTTGAGTTCCCGGTCGAGCTCGCGGCGGAAGTTGTCCTCGAACTCGAGCGTGATCGCCGCGCGCAGCGCGTCGTGACCTTGCCCTGGCTCCGCGGCGCGCACGCGCGGCGGTCGAAACGGGGTGCTCGCCCCACTCGCCTCGCTCGCCCCACTCGCCGCCGCCGCGTCATCCCGGGCCTTCTCGGCTTCACGATGATGCGCCCAGAGCACGTTCCCACCGTCCGTCGCGACGAGCCTCAGGTTGACGCGCGTTCGCTCCGCTTCGAGCGTGAGACGGTGTGATTCCGCGCGCGGGGCCTCCTCGCGAGCGAGACTCAGGGCCAATGCCGCGTCGGGCCTCACGAGGATCTCCCGGATCACGAGCCCCCTCAGATGATCCTCCAGCGCTCCAAACCGCGAGCCGCGCGGATCCGGGGACGTGGGCAGGTCGGACGCGAGCGCGTAGGCCGCTTCCTTCCGCTCGAGATGGATCCAGAGATACCGGCGAGGCTTCGCGCCCACCGCGATCACGAGCGAGCGGGGCGCGTGACCGATGACGCCGGAGACGGGGAGGCCCTCGAGGGCGGCGAGGGGCCGGCTCACGGCGCGGCTGCCGCGCGCAGCGAATCGATCTGGGACGAGAGTCGCTCCACGTTCCTCGCCGCTTCGGGAAACCCGGGCTGAACCATCCCCGCGTGGCGGTAGCGCTCGAGCGCCTCGTCGTAGCGTCCCAGACGCTCCAGCACGGCGCCGAGGTTGTTCTCCGCGGGGGCGAGGTCCGGCTGCAGCCGGAGCGCCTCCTCGTAGGCGAGTCTCGCGGAATCGGGCTGGTCGACGCGCACGTGGAGGTTTCCGAGCGCGTACCACCCCGCGGCGTAGTGCGGAAAGTCATGGAGCAGCTTCCTCGCGTGCACGAAGGCCGAGTCGGTCTGCCCGGACTCGTCCTCGACCGCGACGAGGTTGAGCAGCATCTCGCCGCTCTGCGGGTAGAGCTCGTAGGCGCGACGGTAGTGCTGGGCGGCGCGCGCGCGGTCTCCCTGGCGGTGGTAATAGCCGCCCGCCATGCCGTGCACGTGAGGGGACCCGGGCGTGTCGCGGAGCATGGCCGTGTAGAGCGTGCCCTCGTCCTTCCAGATCGCCACTCGAGGTGCGAGGAGCGACAGGAACCAGACCGCGAGGGCGCCGGCTCCCAGGAGAAGGCCTGGGGTCGCGTCCTTCACGCCGGCATCGCGTTTCTCGCTCCGTGCGCCGCGCGCCGCGAGCGCGCCTGGAAGGAGCGCCACCGCCAGCGCGAGAGCACCCGACGGGACGTAGAGGAACCGCTCCGCCACGAGCGCCCCGGCGAGAATGCGCACCCAGCAGAGCGGGAGGAGCGTGGCCGCGAAGAGCGCGAGCGGAAGGAGCCAGAGGGAGCGGCGGCGCGCGGTGACGACGAGTCCCGCGACCAGCGCGGCGAGCGCGAGGAGCCCCGCGACGAAGACCGGATCGGGCGAGGTCGACGGCGAAACCTCGTGCCGCGCGGAGAGGCCCACGGGCACGAAGAGGAGGGCGAGATAGCGCGCCACGATCGCGACGCTCGTGAGGAGCTGCGCGGCCGCGCCCTGCACGGGCGCGATCGAGGGAAGCGGCGTCGGCCCGAGCACCGAGACGCGCGCGATCAGATAGAGCACCACGACCGCGAGCACCGGAACGCTCGCGCGCGCGATCACCCCCCAGCCCGCGCGACGGTCTCGGAGCCAGAGCACGAGCGGCAGGAGCGGCGCGCCGAAGAGCGCCACCTCCTTGGCGAAGATCCCCGGCGCGAGGAGGAGCGCCGCCGGCGCGAGCTTCCGCCACGGGTCTCGCACGTCCGGGCCGAGCCGGGCCGCAGCCCACAGGGACGCGAACAGGAACGCGCCCGCGAGGAGATCGGTGCGGCCGGAGACGAACGCGACGTTCTCCGGATGCGTGGGGTGGAGCGCGAAGATCGCCGCGCCCGCCGCGGACGCGATCGGCCGGCCCGAGATCTCCCACGCGAGGAGCCACAGGAAGAGGCACGCCGTCGCGTGCCAGAACAGGTTCTGCGCGTGATAGCCGCGCGGGTCGTCGCCTCCGAGCGCGCGATCCAGCGAGAAGCTGTAGAGCGAGACCGGCCGGAAGTAGGTCCGGGTCATCGCCTCGTCCTTCAGGAGCACGTCGAACGGGATCTTCCAGATCCGGACGAGATCCCCGGGGCTCCGCACGTCGAGGTGCGGTCCGATCACGTACGGGTCGTCCCAGACGAACTCGAACCCGAGGGAGCTCCAGTACGGGAGGAGCGCGGCCGCTAGGACGATCGCGGCGAGCAGCCACGTGATCGGAGGGGAAATCCCGCGAGCGCCGGGGCGAGCTTGCGGGCTCGCCGCCCGCCGTTCCGCTCCGCCCGGAGCCTGTTGTGACTTCGTCGATTGTACCCGGCGCGACATGGACGGACGTTAGGGAGCCGGCGACTCAGGGGTCAACAGGGAAACGTGCCGACAGAGCCGGCGCATGCGCGTCGCGGTCCCGATCCGCACTTGCCGCCGCCGGCGATCTTCCGCATGATCGCTCGTCGAGATCCCGGCACACGCTGGCGGAACGCTCAGGAGACTGGTGACGTGAAGGAGAAAGCCAGCCTCGATCCTGACAAGAGGTCCTGGCGTCCTTCCCCGCTTCTCGGACAGATCGTCCTCGTGACGACGCTCAATGAGGACGGGCAATCCAATGTCGCGCCGAAGAGCTGGATCTCCATGATGGTGTTCCAACCCCCTCTGCTCGCTCTCGGCTGCAATCTCGCTCACTGGACCGCACGCAACATCCTCCGGAGTCGCGAGTTCGTGGTCAACGTCCCAGGAGACGATCTGGCGGACGCGGTCTGGAGGATCGGCGGCTTGCCGCATCCGAGGCCGGTGGAGGCCGCGGGGTGGACGCCCGTTCCCGCGGAACAGGTCCGTCCTCCGCGGATCGAGGAGTGCAGGGCGCATCTGGAGTGCGTGCTCGAGCGGCACCTGAGCTTCGGGAACGAGGTCCTCATTCTCGGACGAATCGTCGCGGCCTCCGTCGACAGGGCGGCGCTCGAGTCCGAAGATCCCTACTCGTACCTCCGGCTGTTCACCTTCCTGGAAGCCGGAACGTACGGCACCATCGAGAGAAGCCTGCGGCTCGGATCCTGAAGGTCCGATGAGTCGGCCTCGGTGCCACCCACCGGACCCGCATTGACGGCACTCCCGGAACGGGTTACAGTGATCGGCCACCCCCGAGGAGTCATTCGAACCACCATGATCCGAAGCATGACGGGATACGGCAGGGGGGAGGTCCTCGTGGACGGCCTCCGCCTCGCGGCCGAAGTCCGGTCCGTCAATCACCGCTTCTGCGAGCTGTCGGCGCGTCTTCCGCGCGCCCTGGCCTCGTACGAGGCCGAGGCGCGGAAGATCGTCATGGAGCGGACGAACCGCGGGAAGATCACGCTCGCGGTGACGTGGGGCGAGAACGGCGAGGAGGTCCACGATCCCACCGGAACGCTCTCGCTGGACGAGCGCGCGGCGGACCGGTACATGGAGCTCCTCCAGGCGCTCAAGAAGAAGTACTCGCTCTCCGGTGACGTGGAGCTCCAGACGTTCGCGTCCATGCCGAATCTCTTCGTCTGGAGCGAAGTCCGAAGGGATCCGGAGTTCTACCTGGGCCTCCTCCGGGACGTGGTCACGGCTGCGACCGAGGACATGATCCGGATGAAGGAGACCGAGGGGAGCGCGCTCCGGAAGGATCTCGAGATGCGCGTCGAGAGCGTCCGCGACCGGGTCGCCAAGATCCGGGAGCGCGCGCCGCTCAAGGTGCGCGAGACCGCCGAGAAGTACCGCGAGCGGATCCGAATCCTGCTCGAGGGCGCGGACCTCTCGGAAGACCGCATGGCCCAGGAGGTGGCGATCCTCTCGGAGAAGCTCGACTCGACCGAGGAGTGCGTGCGCCTCGAGGCGCACTGCGACCATTTCCGGAAGCTCCTCACGACGGAATCCGCTCCCGGGAGGAAGCTCAACTTCCTCCTGCAAGAGATGAACCGCGAGATCAACACGATCGGCTCCAAGTCGGCGGACGTTCCGATCGTGGAACAGGTGGTCGAGATCAAAGAGGAACTTGAGCGGATTCGCGAGCAGGTTCAGAACATCGAGTGAGACCGGCGTGATCGGCTCGGACTATCGCCGGTTCGTCGTGGTGATCTCGGGCCCGTCGGGCGCGGGCAAGAGCTCCTTCGTGAAGGCGCTCCTGCGCGGGAACGGCGGGGATCTCGTCTACTCGGTCTCGGCGACCACGAGGCCGAAGCGGGCGCACGAGGTGGAAGGCAAGGACTACTTCTTCCTCACGCGCGACGAGTTCCAGCGACGCGTGGACTCCGGGGACTTCGTGGAGCACGCCCAGGTCCACGGGGAGATGTACGGCACGCTCCGGAGCCAGATCGAGCGGGTGCTCGAGTCGGGACGGAACGTGCTCCTGGATGTCGACGTCCAGGGGGGGCAGTCGGTGCGGCGGGTGTACCGGGACGCGGTGCTCATCTTCGTCCTGCCCCCGTCGCTGGAAGATCTCGAGGATCGCCTCCGGGCGCGCGGCACCGACCGCGAGGACAAGATCCAGGTCCGCCTCGAGAACGCGCAGCGCGAGATCGCGCTGATGCGGGAGTATGATTACGCGGTCGTGAACGACGATCTGGAGACCGCGGCGCGGAAGGTGCTCGCCATCGTCGAGGCCGAACGCTGCCGTGCGTCGCGCCGGATCGACGCCTAGACCCGGAACACGAGGAGGACCGGTTTGGACCCGAAAGACGTGCTTCGCTCCAGCAACATCCCCAACAAGTACGAGCTGATCATCGTCGCGGCCAAGGAAGCGCGCCGCTTGAACGAGCTCTCCCGCCAGACCGGCTTGAACGTCGGCGGCAAGGTGACGAACGTCGCCCTCGAGGAGGCTCTGAAGGGAAACGTGCTCTACCGCTACGAAGCAGAGGACGCGGTGGAGAGCGCCGAGCCGGCGCCGTCCGACTCGGAGGAGTAGCGTGAGGTGACGGGGGGCAGGCTCGCCGGCGCGCGGATCCTCCTCGGGATCACCGGGGGGGTCGCCGCATACAAGACGCCCGAGCTGGTGCGGGCCCTCGGTCGCGAGGGGGCGCACGTCTCCGTCATCCTCACCGCGCGCGCGCGGCGATTCGTCACGCGCGACGCGCTTCGTTCGGTCACGCACGGTCCGGTGCTGTCTCGTCTGTTCGAGGAGGCGGCGCTCGGGAACGGGCCGTGGTTCGAGGACTCGCCTCCGTCCGCGCTGGGCATGGCCCACATCGGGATGGCGCGCGAGGCCTCGCTCGTCCTCGTCGCTCCCGCCACCGCGAACGTCCTCGGCAAGCTCGCCCATGGGCTCGCGGACGATCTCCTCTCCACCGCGCTCCTCGCCACGCGATCTCCCGTGCTGATGGCTCCCGCGATGAACGTCGCGATGTGGGAGCACGCCGCGGTCCAGGCGAACGTCGCGCTGCTGCGCGAGCGCGGCGTGCGGTTCGTCGGGCCGGAAGAGGGGGAGCTGGCGGACGGCGAGTGGGGGCTCGGCCGCATGTCGTCGCTCGACGCGATCGTCGACGCGTGCGTGGACGCCCTCGGTGCCTCGGGACGCGGCGGGAAGGGGAAGGTGAAGGCCAGCGGTTCCGCGAACGGCCTCCCCTTGCACGGCCGCACCATCGTCGTGACCGCGGGCGGCACCGAGGAGCCGATCGATCCCGTGCGCGTGATCACGAACCGCTCGAGCGGCAAGATGGGCTTCGCGATCGCCGAGGCGGCGCGGGACCTCGGCGCGAACGTCCGTCTCATCCTCGCCCGCACCTCGGCCGCGCCGCCGTCCGGTGTCGACCGGATCGAGGCGATCACGGCCGCGGCCATGTCGGACGCCGTCCTGCGCGAGATGAAGGGCGCGGACGCCCTCATCATGGCCGCCGCGGTGAGCGACTTCGCGCCGGCTAAGTCGAGTGCCGGCAAGATCCCCCGCACCGACGACGGAATGAGGCTGAATCTGAAGGCCACCCCCGATATCCTGCGGCAGGTCCGGGAGCGCTACCCGAGGAAGCACCTCGTCGGCTTCGCCCTCGAGACCCGGGACGAGATCCGACGCGGCAAGGAGAAGCGCAAGAGGAAGGGACTCGATCTCATCGCGGTGAACAACCCGACCCGCGAGGGCTCCGAGTTCGGCTCGGACCGGAACGACGTGACGCTGGTCGATGCCCAAGGGGCCGTGGAGCCCCTCGGGCTTCGGCCCAAGCGGGAGGTGGCGCGGGAGATTCTCCTGCGCGTGGCGAAGGCGCTGAACGGCTGAGATCGGACCGCTTCA
>DASTBC010000067.1 GCA_035712245.1 Candidatus Eisenbacteria bacterium | reverse complement strand
GGGACGGATTCCGGTGGCACGCGAACGAGCCCGAGCCGGGGCGCTTCGACTTCTCGAGCGCGCGTGCGATGGTGCGGGCCTCGGTCGAGGCGGGCGTCGAGGTGATCTGGGATCTCCTCCACTTCGGGTGGCCGGACCACGTCGACGTCTTCGCGCCGGAGTTCCCCCAGAGGCTCGAGGCGTTCGCGCGCGAGGCGGCGCGAATGCTGCGCGAGGAGGGCGTCGAGGCGCCGATGGTGGCGCCGGTGAACGAGATCTCGTTCCTCTCCTTCGCCGCGGGGGAGGCCGGGTTCTTCAACCCTTTCGCGCACGGGCGGGGGAACGAGATCAAGGCGCAGTTCGTCCGCGCGGCGATCCGCGCGAGCCGCGCCGTGCGCGAGATCTCGCCCGAGGCGCGCCTCGTCCACACGGATCCCATCATCCACGTCCGCCCCCGGCCCGACCGTCCCGAGGACGCGGAGCGCGCGGAAGGGCACCGCCTTTCCCAGTACGAGAGCTGGGACATGATCGCGGGACGCATCCGGCCCGAGCTGGGAGGATCGCCGGATCTGCTCGACATCCTGGGCGTGAACTACTACGTCCACAATCAATGGTACGTGCCGGGAGGCCATGGCTCGATGATCCTTCCCTCGAGCCAGGAGTACCGGCCGGTGTGGGAGATGCTGGTCGAGACCCACGAGCGCTACCGGCGACCGCTCTTCATCGCGGAAACGGGAATCGAGGACCGGGTGCGTCCCACGTGGCTCGCGTACATCAGCCACGAGGCCCGTGAGGCCATCCGCCGCGGCGTGGAGCTCCACGGCATCTGCCTCTATCCCATCGTGAACCATCCCGGATGGGACGACGATCGGCACTGCCACAACGGGGTCTGGGACTACGCCGACGAGCGCGGGGAACGCCCCATCTACGTGCCGCTCGCGCGCGAGATCGTGCGGCAGGCCGCGCTCCTGGAGCGGCTGGAGGATCCGGCCTTCGCCGCCTCGGACACGGCGCCGGACAGGAAGGTCCTCGACCCGGTGGCCATCGAGGTGGCCGAGGCCACGGAAACCGCGCGCGAGGGGTAGGTCAGCGCGACGGGCAGGTGATCTCGAGCGGATTCCCGTCCGGGTCCTGGAAGTAGATCGACCAGGTCGGATCGTGGTCCACCGGCCCCCGGAAGGCGATTCCCAGCGCGGCGAGATGCGCCTGCGCCGCCTCGAGTCCCGCGCGATCGGTCCTCCATGCCACGCGGTGCCACCGGCACGGCGGCGGCTCGTGCTTCTCGACGGAGTCCGCGGCTCCTACCCTCGCCTGGAAGAGCGCGAGCTGCGTTCCGCCCCGGCCGATCATCACCGGGTCCGGATCCCACCGGGCGGTTTCCGTGAGGCCCAGGACCGCTCCGTACCAGCGGATCGCGTCCGGGATGGAGCGGACGAACACCTCGACGTGATCGATGGACTGCACCGCGTAGCTCATGGCGGCCCCCAGGACGATGCCCCGAACGCGCGGGACTGGTATGCTCTGCGCTCCGACGTTCCACAGTCTGAACCGGAGAACGAGACATGTCGATGCTTGTCCGTCGTTTGATCGAACCCCTCGAGGGGTTCCGCTCCCGCGAGATCGGGATCTTCCTCGCGCAGCTCGAGGATCAGAGCCGGCGCCTCGGCGAGGACCTGGACGGCATCACCGCGGAAGAGCTGGCCTGGCAGCCCGCGCCCGGCATGAACACGATCGGGATGCTCCTCGTCCACCTTGCGATCGTGGAGATCTGGTGGGCGGGCATGGCTCTGGATCTCGAGAGTCCCGTCACCGAGCCGGTGATCGGCATCAGCGTGGATGGAGACGGGATGCCGCTTCCGGAGGACGGCAGGCCCCCCGCGCACCTCGCCGGAAAGGATCTCGCCTACTACCGGGATCTCCTCCTGCGCGCCCGCGCCTACGTGCGGGAAACCTACGCGCGCATGATGGACCCGGACCTGAACCGAACGATCACCCGGACGTGGGACGAAAGCACTCGCGTCATCAGCGTGCGCTGGATCCTCTACCACACGGTGGAGCATTTCGCGGGTCACTACGGGCAGATCCTCCTCCTGCGCCACCTGCATCGCGCGGCGCATCCCGCAAGCACCGGCACCCAGGCCTGAGCGTGCCTTCGCTCGTACAGGAGCTTGCGAAGCGCGTCCGCGGACGCGTGATCGGCCCCGGGTCGATCGACGCCGAGCGCACCACCAACTTCGGCCACGTCTTCACCGGCGTGCCCGCGGCGGTGGTGGAGCCCTCCTCCGCCGCCGACGTCGCGGCCACGATCGCCCTCGCGCGCGAGCGAAGGGTCGCGGTCGTCACGCGCGGCGCGGCGCACAGTCAGAGCCGGATCTCGGTGAGCGACGGCGGGATCCTGCTCGACATGCGCTCGCTCACGGGCGTGAGTCCGGTCGACGCGAAGTCGATGACGGTCGACGTGCTCGCGGGGACGAGCTGGTGGGATCTGGTGCGGAAGGTCGCTCCGGAGGGGTTCGCGCCTCCCGTCCTCACGAACAACCTCGGCGTCACGGTCGGCGGCACGCTCTCGATCGCCGGGATCGGCGTGGCGTCGTTCCGGCACGGCACGCAAGGGGATCAGGTCGCCGAGATGGACGTCGTGACCGGGGACGGGGAGACGCGATCGTGCGCACCGGACCGGGATCCCGACCTCTACTGGGCCGCGATCGCGGGCCTGGGCCAGGTCGGCGTGATCACGCGCGCCCGGCTCCGCCTGCGCCGATTCCTTCCGATGACGCGTACCTACTACCTTCTCTACGACCGCGTGGAGCCGTTCCTGAAGGCATCCGTTCACGCGATGGACTCGGGCAAGTGGGACCATCTCGAGAGCTGGGCCTCGCCGTCGCCGCAGGGAACGAAGCCGGTGAGCGGGAAACGGCAGGTGTTCGCGCGCTGGTTCTTTCCGTTCCATCCGACCGTGGAGTTCGATCCGAAGAGCCCGCCCGACGACGCCGCGCTCCTCGAAGGACTCGATCCCTACGAGCACCTCTACACGGACGATCTCCCCACGGAGCGGTTCTTCGAGCGTCTCGAAACCGTGTTCGACCTCTGGAAGCGGGGCGGGACGTGGGGGCACGTGCACGCGTGGATGGAGACGGTGCTTCCATGGGAGACCGTGCCGCACCTCCTCGAGGCGATCCTGCCCGATCTTCCGCCGTCGATCCTGGTCGGGGGGCACGTGCTCCTCTGGCCCGCGAAGGGATCCACGTCGCGCTCGCGCCTCTTCATGCGCCCTCCCGGCGAGAACCTGATGGGATTCGGAATCCTTCCCGCGATCCCGGCCCCTTTCTGGGACGAGGCCCGGCCCATGCTCGAGAACGCGAGCCGGCTCTCGATCGCGATGGGAGGGAAGCGCTACCTCTCCGGATACGTGGAGTTCGACGACCAGGACTGGCGCGCGCACTTCGGTCCGGAGTGGGCGTTCTTCCAGGCGGCGAAACGCCGGTACGATCCCGACGGGATCCTGAACCCGGGCTTCGTGCCGCTCCACACGGCCGCTCCCGCGGCCGCGAGAGGAGCCTGACCGTGGCCGTCCGGTTCGGCACGCCCGAGTGGTGCGCCGCGCTCCAGCGCGAGATCAACGGCTCGAGCGAGTACCGGAACGCGGCGGCCCGGTGGGGGGACGGATTCAACGGCAATCTCCTCTTCGCGTTCGAGAGGGACGCTTCGCTCGCGGAGCCGCTGCATCTCTTTCTCCGGCTCGCGCGGGGCCGGTGCGACGGCGCGGAGTTCGTCCCCGGCCCCTCGCATCCGCAGGCCGGCTTCGCGCTTCGCGGCCCCTTCACGCTCTGGCGCGAGATCCTCGAGAGGAGGACGCTCGCCGCCACGGCCATTCTCACGGGAAAGCTCCGCGTCGAGGGGGAGAAGCTCACGCTCTTGCGTCATGCGGGCGCGAGCCGCGCCCTGATCCACTGCACCGCCTCGGTGGACACCGAGTTCCCGGAGCGGTAGCGAAGGAGGTCGGATGTCCGTCGAGATCCGGCCGCTCTCGTCCGCGGACGACCTCGCCCGCGCGCGCCGGCTCTTCTCCGAGTACGCGGCGTCGCTCCCCTTCGATCTCTCGTTCCAGGACTTCGAGCGCGAGCTGGCCGGCCTCCCCGGCGCGTACGCGCTCCCCTCGGGCGCGCTCCTCCTCGCGATGGAAGGGAACGAGCCGGCGGGCTGCGTCGCTTTGCGCGCGCTCGCTCCGGAGGTGTGCGAGATGAAGCGACTCTACGTCCGTCCCTCGCACCGGGGGACCGGTCTCGGGCGGAGGCTCGTCCACGCGATCATGACCGAGGGACGCTCCAGAGGATACGCGCGGATGCGCCTCGACACGGTGCCGGGCATGGAGGCGGCGATCGCGCTCTACCGCGCGTGCGGCTTCCACGAGATCCCGCCGTACCGGGCGAACCCGATCCAGGGCGCGCTCTTCCTCGAGGCCGAACTCGGAAGCGGCGTGGACCCCCCTGGCGGCGCGGACCGGGCGAGCGATGTCGCATGAGGCCGTTCGAGCTCTTCGGTCCCGACCACCTCCTCGTCCTCCTCGCGATCGCGGTCGTGACGCTCTCGCTCACGCTCCTCGTCCGGAAGAACCCGTGGGGAATCGTCTCCGTCGCGGCGCGCGTGGGGCTCGCGCTCTACCTCCTCCTCGTCGGCGGACTCGTCTTCGTGATGGCGGCGCGCTCCGGCCTCTTCCGGCTGATCGAGCTCCTGCCGTTCCATCTCTGCGACATGGCGATCATCCTGGCCGTGGTCGCGCTCCTCTGGCGCATCCCGTGGGTGTACGAGGTCCTCTATTTCTGGGCGCTGGCGGGGACCTTGCTCGCGATCTTCACGCCGGACGTGCCGATGGGCTTTCCCGATCCGGCGTTCCTCTCCTTCTTCGGGATCCACGCGGGCGTGGTGGCTTCCGCGTGCGTGCTGACCTGGGGCGAGGGGATGCGGCCCCGTCCCGGCGCCGCGTGGACCGTGTTCGGGATCACGAACGCGTACGCCGGCCTCGTGGGGATCGTGAACTTCATCGCCGGCACGAACTTCATGTACCTGAACCGGAAGCCCTCGTCGCCGACGCTCCTCGACATGCTGGGCCCGTGGCCCTGGTATCTCCTCGTCGCGGACGCGCTCGCGCTCGGTCTCTTCCTGCTCCTCGAGCTGCCGTTCCGCCGGCGGGCGGCACCCGTCATGCCGGATCGCGTGGAGTAGAATCGCCGCCATGGCCTCCCGCTCCGCAGCCTGGACCTGGATCGTGCGTCTCGTTCTCCGTCCCCTCCTCCTCTCCGTTCCGTTCGCGCTCTTCTTCCACACGCTCTTCGGGGACGAATGGTCCGATCTGCCGGACTTCTACGTCGCCGCGCTCGTCTTCTCCCTCTCGATCTCGGCGATGATCGAGGTCAACCGCGCGTGGATCGCGCCGCGCCTCGTTCCGCCGGACCGCGACCGCCCGGGCCATCCGCTCGAGATCGCGAGCTTCGCCGTGGCGGCGATGCTGGGAAGCGTGATCGCGGCGGTCCTGCTCCAGTTCACCATCGCTCCGGGGATGTTCGGCTCGGGGCGGCAGATCCTGACGGTCCTCCTCTTCGGTGTCGTCTTCACGGGGCTCTTCCTCGGCGTGATCTACGCCGTCCAGATGCAGCGGCTCGTGATCCAGCGCGCGCGGGAGACGGCGCGGGAAGAACGGGAGCTCGAGCTGGCCGCGGAGGTCCAGAAAGCGCTCCTGCCCCCGAAGACGCGATCCGGTCCCACCTACCGCGCGGCCGGCGCTTCCCTCGCGTGCCGGACGATCGGCGGCGACTTCTTCGAGACCTTCGACCTTCCGGACGGAAGGCTCGGGTTCGCGCTCGGGGACGTCGCGGGCAAGGGTCCCTCGGCCGCGATCCTCGCGGGCCTCACGCAGGGAGTCTTCACGTCGCACGTCGGAGACGGGGATGGACCGGCCACGACCCTCACGCGGGTCAACCGGGCGATCTGCCGCCGCGCCGTCGAGTCCCGGTTCGCCACCATCGCCTACCTGATCCTCGCTCCGGACGGCACGCTCCGCGCGTCGAGCGCGGGACATCTCCCGGTCTTCGTGGCGCGAACCGACGGCTCCACGCTCTGGCTCTCGAAGGGAGGGCTTCTCGCGGGAGCGTTCGAGGACGCGACCTATGAAGAGGACGAGATCGCCCTGCGGCCGGGGGACACGGTGGTCGTCTACAGCGACGGCTTGACCGACGCCGAGAATCCCGCGGGCGAGCAGTTCGGCGACGACCGGCTGCGCGCGGCGCTGCAGGATGCGTCCCGTCTGGACTCTCCCGAGACGGCGCTCGACACGGTGCTTCTCGACGTCCAGCGGTTCGCCTCGGGGCAGCCCCAGGCGGACGACATCACGCTCCTCGTGGTCCGTTACGACGGAGCGAGCTGACCGGGCTTCGGCACCACGCGCGAGTCGTTCCACGTCTTGAGCACGCTCGCTCCCAGGATGAGCGCGCCTCCCACGAGCGCCCACCCTCCGGGGCGCTCCCCGTGGATCATCCAGGACCAGATCGGATTCAGCGCGGGCTCGAGAAGCAGGAGGACCATCGCCTCGAACGCGGGCACGTCGCGCAGGCCCCGGATCAGGAACACGTACGCGAGCCCGATCTGGAAGACCCCGAGCCCGAGGATGATCCCGGCGTCCGTCGGCCCCGCGTTGGCCACCGGGAGGGCGAAGGGAAGCGAGATCGCCATCGCGAGGAAGTTGCCCGTGAGGGCGGCGGAGAGCGGCGCGGCATTCCCGGAGCGTCCGAGCCACCGCATGCCGATGATCGTGAGCGACCAGGTCACGCCCGCGGCGAGTCCCAGCAGATTGCCTCGCACGGGATCGGGCGCGGTGCGGTGCGGCGCCTCGCTCCCCACGAAGAAGAGCGAGAGGCCGATCACGACGAGCAGCATGACGGGGATGTCCGACCGCCGCGCGCGCTCGTGGAGCAGGAGCGGCGCCAGGAGGAGCACGTAGAGCGGCGCGGCGGACTGGAGGAAGATCGTGTTCGCGGAGGTGGTGAGCTTGTTCGCGAGCACGAAGAAGATCATCGTCGCAGCGTACGAGGATCCGACGACGAGGCTCCGCCAGGTCAGCGCCCGGCGCGACTCGGGAAGGAAGAGGAGGAAGAAGAGCGCGGCGATTCCCGAGCGGAAGCCCGCCACCTGCCAGCTCGTGAGGTCGGTCGCCTTGATCCCGGCGCCGCCCAGCGAGAAGAGCAGCGCGGCCGCGCAGACCTCGAGGCGGGCGACCATAACTCGGCTCACGAGAAGGGTATACCAGAGCCTGGCTTCGGGGTCGACGGATGCTTGACACCCCTTCCGCGCGAGGTCTACGGTTGATACAACCCCCTGGCGCCATGACGGGCCGGTCACGTCCCCCCGCTCCGCAGTCGTTTCACGTCCCCCGGGACCCCCCACGGTCCGGTGCACGCTGTACGCGCGGACTCGAGCGCCGCGCGAGAGAGGACGGTGAGCTCATGACTCTCCAGGGGCGACTCATCGGTTTCGCATTCTCCTTCCTGCTGCTCGTGCTCCACCTCGCGGTTCCCGCCTCGGCGCAACATCTCTTCCTCGACACGAACGGGGACGGGGTCAACGATTCGAACGACGCCGTCGATCCGTCCGGGGTCACGCGGATCGACATCTGGCTCGACACGAACCACGACGCGGACGGGAGTCAGGCCTTCTGCAACATGGACGCGGCGACGCCGCTCACCATCAACTCGTGGGAGGTCGTGCTCCAGGCGGTCGGCGGCACGATCGAGTGGGGACCGCTCGACAACGAGCTTCCCATCTCGTCCGTCAGCGCCTGCTTCGCCGACGAAGCCGACACGACGGATCCGGTCTGGTACCACAACGGCTGGGGCGGGCACTACATCCTCGATCCAGGCCGCTATCACGTCGGCACGCTTCGCGTCCGCGTTCTGACGGGAAATCCCGCGATCGCCGTCCGCTCCCACGATCCCGCGCAACCGAACGACCTCACCTCGTTCGGAACGAAGTGTCTCGCGACCCAGGGGGACAACACGTACCGGCTGGGTGAGGACTGGTGGGACGCGGCGGGTCTCGGTGACGGCCTGGTCGCCGATGCGGGCGGTCCCTACACGGCGAGGCGCGACCTCCCGCTCACGTTCGATTCCCGCCAGACCATGAGCGTCCAGGGCCTCCCGCTGACCTACGAGTGGGACTTCGGGGACGGAACCCAGGGAACGGGACCCTCGCCGACCCATTCCTACCTGCGCGTGGGCGAGTATCGCGTCACGTTGCGCGTGTCGGACGGGAACCGGAGCCACGAGACCTGGACCACCGTCACCGTGCTCGATTCCATGGTGCCTCGGGCGGACGCGGGCGGGCCGTACACGGGGGTCACGGGAGTTCCCATTCTCCTCGACGGGCGCGACTCCTCCGATCCCAACGGTGACCGGCTCCTCCATCTCTGGACGTTCGGCGACGGAACCTCGGGCGCGGATCCGTACGTGTTCAAGACCTACTTCCAGGCCGGGACCTACACCGTGACCCTCACGGTCCTGGACGGCACGGGGCTGAGCGCGACGGACGAGACCACGGCTCGGATCGAGCAGGGTCCGCAGCGGCCGCCCGTCGCCGTCGCCGGAGGGCCCTATCAGGGCCGCGCCGGGGTGGTCCTGCACTTCGACGGCACCGGGTCCTCCGACCCGGACGGGGAGCCGCTCCGCTACCGGTGGATCTTCGGGGACGGCGGAGAGGAAGGCTCGGTGCGGTCGCCGAGCCACGTGTATCTCGAACCGGGCGTTTACGAAGTCGTGCTCGAGGTGACGGACGGCACGTTCGCCACCTCGGACGTCACCACCGCGACGATCGGGGAGGCGCCCCGGATCAACCTTCCGCCCACGGCGTCGGTCGGCGGACCGTACACCGGGGAAACGCGTCGGAGCATCGTCTTCCAGGAGCGCGGCTCTTCCGATCCGGAGGGCGACCCGCTCACGTTCCTCTGGAACTTCGGTGACCAGACGACCGGGGAGGGGCCGACCGCCTCGCACGTCTATTACCTGCCGGGTCACTACGGAGTCATTCTCTACGTGAGCGACGGCACGAACACGGTGGAGGTCCGCACGACCGCGCTCGTTCAGCCCGCGACATCCATCCATGGGCGCGCGTTCCTCTTGGGCGGAGAGGACAATCTCTCGGATGCGTCGGTCAAGAGCGCGATGAGCGTGCGGCTCGAGCCGGTCGAGGGTTCCTTCCGCCTGGACGAGATCGACAAGCGGCGGCTGGTGCTGCGGTGCGAGGGATCCGCCGTCCCCGAGGGCGTCTTCCCGAGCGCCGTGAACGCGAACGGGGGAGACTCGGACGGGAACGGCGAGAAGGAGATCTCCGCGGTCTTCGACGGGGAGGACACGGCGAGGCTCCTCGCGCACCTGTCGCGCACCGCGACCGCCCGGTTCACGCTCACCGCACCGCTGCTCGAGGGTGGCGAGACCGTCGCCGAGTGGACGGCGCGACGGACTCCGGGAGACGGCGGGTTCGAGGCGGTCGTCCGGCCCAATCCGTTCAATCCCCAGGCGGTCGTGACCTTCGTGACGAAACGGGCCGGCACGGTCCGCGCGCAGCTCTACGACACGGCGGGACGATTGGTCCGCACGCTGCTTCGCGACCAGACGATGGAGGCGGGGAGGCACGATCTTCCGATCGTCGCGCGGAACGACTCCGGCTCGCTCCTCTCCTCGGGAGTCTACTTCCTGAGGATCGAGGGCCCGGATGGGGTCCTGGTCACGAGGGTCGCCGTGGCGAAGTGAGGCCACTCGCTCGCCGGCGCGTGCCCGAGGCTCGTGCCGTGAAAGGCTGCAGCATCGGGGCGGAACGCGCGGAAGCGCGTCCGCCCCTCAGCGTCTCCGCGTCACGATGAGCGCCACGGCGACGACGATCATTCCCCCGGCGAGCAGGATGCGACCCGTGACGGGCTCGCCCGCCACGGCCCATCCGAGCAGCACGGCGATGCCGGGATTGACGAAGGCGTACGTCCCGACGGTCGCCGGCGGCATGACCTGTAACAGCCAGTTGTACGCGGAGAAGCCGACCAGCGAGCCTGCGAGGATCAGGTAGACGAACGCCGCGATCGACCGGCTCGACACGCCGCTCGGGCTCACGTCCGCGATCTCACCGGTCACGGCGGATGCGAGGAGGAGCGCCGCTCCTCCTCCGATCATCTGCATCGCGGTGGACGTGAGGTGATTTCCGGGATGATCCAGGTGACGCGACGTGACCGTCCCGAGCGCCCAGCTCCCGCTCGCGAGGAGGAGGACCAGGGCGCCCAGAGGATCGATGCCCTCGTGGGCCGTCCCGGGCGAGACGAGCAGCGCCACGCCGAGGATGCCCAGTGCCGCGCCCGCGAGAACCCACCGCTTGGGTTTGGATCCGCCCGGACGCACCCAGTCGAGCCCCACGATCCAGAGCGGCACGGTCGCGATCACGAGCGCCGTGAGCCCGGAAGGCACCCTCGTCTCGGCCCAGCACACCCCGCCGTTCCCGCCCAGGAAGAAGAGCGATCCCAGGATCGCGGCGCTCTTCCAGTGCCGGAGCGTGACGCGACGCATCTCGCCGCGCCACGCGAGCCATCCGTAGAGACCGGCTCCGGCGATCAGGAAGCGCACCCCCGCCGTGCCCAGAGGAGGGAGCGTCTCCACGACGAAGCGGATCGCGAGATAGGTCGATCCCCAGATGAGGTAGATGCACGCGAACGCGAGCGCGATCTTCCAGCGACGGTGGCGCGGCGCGTCCATTCGGGAAGGGTACCCGCGACGCCTCCGGCTGGCACTCCGATTCGTGCCCCCGAATCGGGCGGACTAGCTGCTACACTCGCCCCGGAACCCGAATGCTCCCGATGGACACGTCCGCGAGGGGTGCTCCTCCATGTTCTTCGTGCTCCTGCTCCTCACGCTGGGCGTCGCGCTCGCGACGTCGCTCCTCATCGTGTTCCTCTTCCGGAAGCCGATCCGTCAGATCCTGGACCGGATCATCGGCGAGGAGATCGCGTCGGGCTGGCACCGGTTCCTGCTCTTCGCGATCTTCGTGGTCGGTGTGTCCTCCGGCGTGCAGATCTGGAAGCTCGAGCAGTACGTCCATCCGGAGCGCTACGCGCCGCGCGAAGGAGGCGTCATCCCGCCGCTCACGCTCGACGGCGCCTCGCTCGGGCTCGAGATCTACCGGACCATCATTCAGACGCTCCAGGGCGTGGCGTGGGCGCTCCTCGTCTTCTTCGTGGTCGCGCTCATCGCCTTCGCGATCATCCGCCGGGGCGAGACGAAGCAGGCGGATCCCAGCCGGTAGCGCCGGAGCCGTGACGGAGCGCGCATGACCCCGGACGCACTCGGCCTGGCCCTCGGCACGGCGTTCGCCGCGGGCCTCAACGTCTACGCGACGGTGGCGACGCTGGGACTCCTGCACCGGCTCCACGTCGTGAGCCTTCCGCCGTCCCTCGACCCTCTGGGACACCCGATCGTGCTCGGGATCGCGATCGCGCTCTACGCGGTCGAGTTCCTCGCGGACAAGATCCCCTACATCGACAACGTGTGGGACGTGCTGCACACGTTCATCCGCCCGCCGGCGGCCGCGTTGCTCGCGTACGCCGCCGTGGCCGGAGTTCCCGACACGTGGCGCGTCGGCGCCGCGCTCCTCGCGGGGGGCGTCGCGCTCACCTCCCACACGACCAAGGCGGCCACGCGCGCCGCGGTGAACACGAGCCCCGAGCCCGTGAGCAACAGCGTGGTCTCGATCCTCGAGGACGGCGTCGCGATCGGGCTGGTCTGGCTCGCTGCGAGTCATCCGGTCCTCACGCTGGGCGTGGTCCTGGTGCTCTTCCTCGCCGCGATCTGGGTCCTCTGGAAGCTCTTCGGCCTCCTTCGCCGCGTGTACGCCGGACCTCCGAGGGGACGGCTCCCGGAGTCCCCTCCCCATCCCGGTTGACGGGGCAGCCTTCAGGGCGCGATCGAGGAAGCGACACGCGACCACATCGGGCAGACGCCGCTCTTGCGCCGGATGGCAGGGAAACCGGGGGCGATCCCCCGATGGTACCTGAGTCCACCGGCGCGCCCGCGGCGCCCGGGTCTATACTCCGCCCATGAGTCCGTTCACCGAGCTCGAAGACCCGCGAACCGGGAAGAGGGTCTGGAACGTCACGCTCCGTGGCGAGGCGCTCCAGGACGATCCGCTCCTCAACAAGGGAACCTGCTTCACCGAGGAGGAGCGCGAGGCGTTCGGGCTCCGAGGGCTTCTCCCTCCCGGTGTCCAGACCGAGGAGGAGCAGCGCGCCCGCGCGTACGAGAACTACCGGAAGTCCGGCGGGGACGTGCAGCGGTACCTCTTCCTGGCGGGGCTCCAGGACCGGAACGAGACCCTCTTCTACCGGCTCCTCGTGGACCACCTCGAGGAGATGGCGCCCATCGTCTACACGCCCACGGTGGGGAAGGTCTGCGAGCAGTTCAGCCACATCTACCGGAGGCCGCGCGGGCTCTACGTCTCGTGCGACGATCGCGGTCGCATCGCGTCCGTGCTCCGGAACGCCCCGAACCGGGACGTGCGCGTCATGGTGGTCACCGACAACGAGGCGATCCTCGGGATCGGAGACCAGGGCGTGGGCGGGATGGGAATTCCGATCGGAAAGCTCGCGCTCTACACCGCGGGAGCGGGCATCCATCCGTCGCACTGCCTCCCGCTCGATCTCGACGTGGGCACCGACAACCAGGCGCTCCTCGACGATCCCCTCTACCTCGGCGTTCCCCGGCGCCGGCTTCGAGGCGCGCCGTACGACTCGCTCGTGGACGAGCTCGTGGAGGCGATCCGCGAGGTCTTCCCCCGCGCGCTGATCCAGTGGGAGGACTTCGCGAGCCGGAACGCGTTCCGCGTGCTGGAGCGCCACCGGAACCGCGTCCTCTCCTTCAACGACGACATCGAGGGAACGGGCGCGGTGCTCCTGGCCGGGATCCGGAGCGCGCTCCAGCACGTGGGCCGGCCGCTCCGGGACGAGCGCGTCGTGTTCCTGGGCGCGGGGGCCTCGGGCGCGGGCTGCGCGATCGCCGTGCGGCGCGCGCTCCGCGAGGCGGGCGTTCCGGAGGCCGAGCTCGCGTCGCGCGTGTTGAGCCTGGATTCGAAGGGGCTCATCGTGCGGGGCAGACCCGGCCTCGAAGGGGAGAAGGCGGCCATCGCGGCGGACCCCGCCCTGGTGAGCGGCTGGGCCTCCGGACCGAGCGGAGGCATCCCGCTCGCCGAGGTCGTCGCGCGATTCCATCCCACGATCCTGATCGGGGCCTCCGGACAGCCGGGCTGGTTCCCCGAGCCGCTGATCCGCGATATGGCGCGGCATTGCGAACGGCCGATCGTGATGCCGATCTCGAATCCCACTTCCCGGATCGAGGCCACTCCGGGGGAGATCCTGGAATGGACCGACGGCCGCGCGGTGGTGGGGACGGGGAGCCCGTTCGAGCCCGTCACCGTCCGCGGCGTGACGCACGTGATCGGCCAGGGCAACAACGCCATGATCTTCCCCGGCGTGGGCCTCGGAGCGATCGCCGTCGACGCGCGGCGTCTCACCGACGCGGCGTTCACCGCGGCGGAGCGCGCCGTCGTGGAATGCACGTCGATCACGGGCCGGCCGGGAGAGCCGATCTATCCTCCGCTCTCGAGCCTCCGTGAGGTATCGTTCCGCGTGGCGGTCGCGGTCGGAACGCAGCTCGTGTCGGAGGGAGCGGCGCCCGGCGTGAACGCAGGCGAGGTGGAGCGTCGCGTTCGCGATCTGGTCTGGGAGCCGGCCTACCGCCCGTACCGCGCCGCGTAGTCCTGCCACGGGAGGGCCGGGTGCCCCAGGGACGTCTCGACGGGAAGGTCGCGCTGGTGACGGGAGGCGCGCGGGGGATCGGGCTCGCGGCCTGCAGGAAGCTCGCGGCCGAGGGCGCGGCGGTGGCGATGACGGACGTCCTGGACGCGGAGGGGAACGCGGCCGCGGATGAGCTCTCGCGCGAAGGGGCGCGCGTCTTCTACCGCCACCATGACGTGTCCCGCGAAGACCACTGGACGGCCGCGGTCGACGCCGCCGTGACCGCGTTCGGCGCCCTCCACGTGCTCGTCAACAACGCGGCGATCGCCCGGAACGACGATGTCGAGGCGGAGACCCTCGAAGGCTTCACCCGGGTGGCGGCCGTGAACACGACGGGCGCGTGGCTCGGGATGAAGGCCGTGATCCCCCACCTGAAGCGCGCCGGGGGCGGGTCCATCGTGAACATCGCGTCCATCTACGGCACGATCGGCGGGAGCGGCCACGCGATCGCCTACCACGCCTCGAAGGGCGCCCTGCGTCTCATGACGAAGAGCGCCGCGCTCCGCTACGCGACCGAGGGAATCCGGGTGAATTCGGTCCATCCCGGCTTCATCGAGACGCCGATGGTCGCGCCCCTCCTCGAGCCCGTGGACGGGAAACAGAACCCCTTCCTCGGGTTCATCCTGGGGAGCACGCCCATGCGGCGCCTGGGCCGGCCCGACGAGGTCGCGAACGTCATCGCGTTCCTCGCGGGGGACGAGTCCTCCTACATGACCGGGTCCGAAGTGTACGTCGACGGCGGTTGGACCGCCGCCTGATCCCCACGCTTCCTCGCGCCGCATCCCCACCACAACCCAGGAGGGTTCCCATGCATCGGTTCGCCGCGTTCCTGCTCGTGATCGCGCTCGCCTCGGGCTGCGCCGCCGTGCCCGCCCAGCACGTGGGCGTGCTCGAGACCTTCGGCAAGGTCCACGACACGACCTGGGGCCCCGGGCTTCACGTGTGGCTTCCGTGGATGGGGGTTCACCGGATCAACTGCCGCACGATGCAGCTCGAAGAGCGGACGTCGACGCCGACGGGCGAGGGTCTGGTCGTGGGACTGGACGTCAGCCTCCTCTACCACCCGGAGCCGGTGAGCGCGAAGGATATCTACGCGCGTTACGGTGGCGTCGGCGGGTTGACGGCCAACGTGCTCATCCCCGAGTTCCGCTCGGTGATCCGGGATGTGACGGCGGGCTTCAACGCGGTGGACCTCTACTCCGGGCGCCGCGAGGAGATCGGGAAGAAGATGCTTGCCGACCTTCGCACCCGCCTCTCCGGGCGCGGGATCAACGTCGAGGCTGTCCTGCTCCGGAACATCGTGCTCCCGGAGCAGGTCGCGAAGGCCGTCGAGGCCAAGCTCGCGGCCGATCAGCAGGCCCAGCAGATGGAGTTCGTGCTCCGGAAGGAGCAGAAGGAAGCGGACCGGAAGCGGATCGAGGCGCAGGGAATCGCGGACTTCCAGCGCATCGTCACCGCCGGAATCACGCCGGGTCTCCTCACGTGGAAGGGGATCGAGGCGACGAAGGACCTGGCGGCGTCGCCCAACGCCAAGGTGATCATCGCGGGAGGGAAGAACGGTCTTCCGGTGATCCTGAACATGCCCTGAGAGCGGGAGCTCTGGGGGCGGTCCCGTCAGTCGCGGTTCACGTTCTCGAAGTGCTCGTCCTGGTCGGGGTGGCCCTCGCCGCCGTGGCCGTGCGGCGCGGCAGGCTCCATCGTCTCCTCCACCTCGACGGGCTCCCCGGGCTCGGCGACGTGGGTTTCACACGTCTCCTCGGAGCCGCCGTACTCACGCTTCCCCTTCTGGGGAGCCTTGGGCGGCTTGGGAGGCTTCGGTGCGCGCGGCGTTTCCATGTTCGCGACCGGTCCGCGCGACCCGGGACGGAAGATGTGGATCGTCCCCTGGAAGGACTCGAGGTCCACGCGGGCGCTGCCGCGGCCCAGGATGAAGCAGAACTGACGGCCCTGCTTGGTCTCGGTGAGGGAAACGGGGAACTCCGAAGCGAAGTCGCCCGAGAAGGTGGAGACGTTCACCATCGCGTCCGCGGTCTTCGGCAGGGCGACCGCGATGTCGCCGTTGTGGCTCGTGAACCGGTACACGCCGCGGTTCCGGATCGATCCCTCGTAGAAGATCTCGCCGTTCACCGTCGAGACGTCCACGCTGTCCGATTCGATCCGCTGCAGGATCATGTCTCCGTTCACGGTCTCGGAGAGGACGATTCCCGAGGCGTCCACCAGGTGGATGTCCTGGTTCACCGCGTTCAGCTCGATCTTCTCGCGTCCTCCGGACACCGTGATGTCGCCGTGCACGGTCTCGACACGGACGCGTCCCTTGGTCCCGTCGATCGCCACGTCGGTGTGGATGCCGGAGACGGCGAGGTCCATCCAGGCGGGCGCGAACAGGTTCATGTCGATCGAGCGGCTCGCGGCGCGCTTCGAGTATCCCTTCACGAGGAGCACGTCCCCCTCGTACTTGATCACGATCTGTTCGCCGCCCGGCGCGTCGGTGAGGACGCGGACCGCGTTCTTGTCCCACGCCTTCACGTTCACCTCTCCGGCGAAGTTGGCGATCTGGAGCGTGGTCCCCTTCGAGACGGCGATGGTGGTGTCGGCGCTGCCTCCCAGCGAGATGACCGTGGCGGCTGCAAGGGCAAGAGGTACGCTCATCGGACGCGGTCTCCTTGGGCTCTCATGTTCATTCGGTGGCGCTCGCGAGCTGGGTCGCGCGGCGGAGGAGATCGACCTTCCGCCGCATCGTGTCGTCCAGGTGGTCGCGCACGTAGGGGTTCTGCGGATCCGCCTGGAGGGCTGTCCGGCCCTGGCGGATCGCGGTGTCGATGGCGATGAGGCTCTCCTCGAGCGAGCGGACGGTGGCCGGATCGAGCTGATCCCGTCCCGCCGCGAGGATCCGGCGGAGCTCCGCGATGTCTTCGATCGCCGCATCCGAGGTCTCGAGCGTCTCCGCGGCCCTCGTCGTGATCGGGACGGCGGCGAGGTCCCGGTTCTCGCCCGGCCTCGTGAGGACATAGGCGAGGCCTCCCGAGAGCGCGATGACGGCCACGCAGGCCGCCGCGAGCTGGGGAAGCGTCAGCGAGATGCGCCACGACGCCCACGGGGCGGTTCGCACACGGGCGGCGCGAGGACGAGCGGGCCGCAACGCTGCGGGCGCTTCCGCGGCGGCCCGGAGGCGCGCCTCGATGCCCGCCCAGATCTCGGGCGACGCCGCGGGCGCGGGAAGCGCGGCCGCGCGCGCGACGATCCCGCGCAGGTCCTCGAGCGTGGCCGAGCACTCGGTGCACGTCTGGAGGTGCGCCTCCATGTCCCGGCGGGTCGCGGGCTCCATGCACCCGTCCAGGTACTCGGAGACCAGATCGGTCCAGCGATCACTCATGTCTCACTCCCATTCAACGGCAGAGATGCTGCCTCAGAATCATGCGGGCCCGATGGAGCTGCGCCTTGCTGGTGCCGGCGGTGACTCCGAGATGGTCCGCGATCTCCTCGTGTTTGAATCCCTCGATGTCGTGAAGGATGAAGACCACGCGCGCTCCTTCGGGGAGCTTCGCGATGGCCGTCTCCATGTCCATGCCCAGATCTCCCGTGGACGCCTTCCCGGGTACGAAGTCGAGGGCGTTCTCGTCGTCCCCGAACCTGCCGCGCTCGGTCTTGAGCGCGGCGCGCCGGTGCAGCACCACGTTGACGGCGACCCGGTGGAGCCAGGTGCCGAAGGCGGACTCGCCCCGGAACGTGCCGAGCTTCTCCCACACGCGGACGAACACGTCCTGGGTGATCTCGCCAGCCAGATCCGGGCCGATCATCCGTCGCGCCAGACCAAGGACCCGGCCGGCGTGAGCCTGGTACAGGCGCTCGAACGCACGGGTGTCCCCGTTCTGGGCGCGCGCGACGTCGGCGCGTTCCGTGGCGCGTTCCATGAACTGCGGCGCGGCGGTTTCGAGAGTGTTCGGCGGTATCACCCCAGGTCCCCACGGGCCGTTCTCCAACGCTGAGTGGGACGGGTCCCGGCGGCAAAAGGTTGGAACGCCGGGAGTACCCGGCGCGTAGCGAGTCTAAGCGTTCGAGAGGAGAGCCCCAACCCTTTCGGCCTCGGCCGGGTCTGAACGGACGCAGGGCCAGTCGTGGGACCCCCAAGGAAAGGAGCGCGGTGATGCGCCGTAACGTACGTCAGGGTCGCTATCTCGCGAGGGCGTGGGTCCTCGCGGCCTGCCTCACGGCCGGGCACTGGGCCGGACAGGGGGCTGCCCTGGCAACCCCGGTGCGGCACACGATCCCGGGCGACGAGGTCCGGATCTACAACCTCGTCGGGAAGCTCGAGATCCTTCCCGGCACCGGCGCGTCCGTGGTCGCGGAGGTCGATCTCCAGGGGCCCGACGCGGCCAGGCTCCGGGTCGAGAAGGGAAGGATCCGGAGCTACGAGACCCTGCGCGTGGTCTATCCCGGGGATCGCGTCCGGGTGTCCGAGTACGGAGATCGCACCACGACCACCCTGCGCGTTCGCGAGGACGGAACGTTCTCGGACGAGGGGCAGAACGGGCGCAAGGTGACCCTCTCCGGCAAGGAAGGGATCGAGGCGAGCGCGAGCATCCGGATCCTCGTGCCCAAGGGGAAGAAGCTGGCCGTGAAGTGGGGACACGGCGAGGGATCGATCTCGCGCGTGGACGCCGCGGTGGCGCTCGATGCTGCGAACATGCCCGTCACCGCCACGGACGTGAAGGGCCCGCTCGCGATCGACATCGGGTCGGGGCACGTCTCGGTCTCGGGCTCCTCCGGAGCGATCGCCATCGACACGGGATCGGGCGAGGTCGAGCTCCACGGGATTCGCGGAGGGCCCATCGCGGTCGATACCGGGTCCGGCGAGGTGACCGGCGAGGACCTCACCTCCGAGCCCATCGCGATCAGCACGGGCTCCGGCGAAATCCGGCTCTCGCGTGTCCGCTCCGAGAACGTGGCGCTCGACTCCGGTTCGGGGGAGGTGATGGTGGATCTGACCGGCGATCTGAGCAATCTGGTGATCGACACGGGAAGCGGTGACGTGAACGTGTCCATCCCGAAGGGCACCGGCGCGCAGCTCTCGGTCGAGACCGGGAGCGGTGGCATCGAGACCAATCTCGTGGTGGAGACGCAGTACCGGAAGCGGAACGAGCTGGTGGGGAGAATCGGAGACGGGGGCGGCTCGATCCGGATCGAGACCGGCTCCGGCACGGTGACCCTACTGGAGCAAAGGAAGAAGTAGGGCGTCGAAGCGGCGAAGGGGTGTGCGCCCTCGGGTCGCGCACCCCTTCGCCTCGAGATTTCCCCCCCACTCCCGCGGCACCACGCCGCGAGTGGAAGGCCCCCGCGGCGCCTCCGCCGCGGGGGTCCGGACCACGGTCACACAATGGACGTGACGCTCTCTCAGTAACGCGCCTTCGGCCATCCGAATCCCGCGATGAGCCCCACGTGAACCCCTCCGCCCTCGAAGTCGTCGCTGAACACCGAGTACCGGAGCATGCCGCCCAGGTTGAACGACGATCCGATCCGCCAGTAGCCGCCTCCCTGGGCGTAGAGCCCCACGCCGGAATCGTCGTCCTCGAAGACCTCGTCCGGGTCGCGAATCTCGATGTCGGTGTTCACGAACGCGAGGCCGCCGGCCACGAACGGGCGGAACTGTCGGCGCGTCCAGGTCTTGTTGATCCCGAGTGAGAATTCGGTGGTCGTGGCCTCGACCTCTTCGTCGATGTCGAGCTCTTCCTCATCGCTCGCGCTGAAGAGGCCGAGGTTGATCCAGATGGGCCAGTCGTCGCCGCCCAGGGCCGCGTCGATGCCGAGCTCGAACTGGGTGTCGATGGGTTCCCAGTCTTCCTCGTCGAGGAACTTCTGGCCGACGAAGACGTGGACGGCACCCTGGCTGGCGTGAGCGGCCGCGGGGAGGAACATGGCAGCGACGAGAACGGCGACGGCGGCGAGAACGGCGTGGACGGCGTACGGGAGTTGGTGCCGCTTCCGAAACATGAGTGCCCCCTGACATGGCCGCGAAGGGTCGCGGAAGGTCGTGAACGCGTCGCGCTCCGGCCACGGAGCCGGAGCAGGCGTGTCGTGCCCGGGCGCGCGGGCATCCTGTCAGCTTACGGCAGCCTCGCGGACGTGTGCTAGCGTGGAGGGATGAACGACGCGGGCGCGCTGGGCCGGATGCTCCTCATCCTGGGTGCCGTGATCCTCGTGATCGGAGCGCTGCTCGCGTTCGGGCCGCGCATTCCATGGCTCGGAAGGCTGCTGGGGGATTTCAGCTTCGGCGGGAGCGGATGGCGGGTGTACGTCCCGCTCGGCACGTCGATCGTGATCAGCGTGATCCTGACGATGGCGTTCTGGGTCTTCCGGCAGCGATAGGGCCCCGACCGGAAACGGGAAACGG
>DASTBC010000066.1 GCA_035712245.1 Candidatus Eisenbacteria bacterium | reverse complement strand
TCCGCCGGAGGAGTCGCCGGAGGTGGAGCCGCCTCCTGTGCCACCGCGACGCACGCGACCGACGTGAACATCGCGACTCCCATCAACACCGCCTGAACCTTCATGGGTTTCTCCTTCCTTGCGACTACCCGACGCCTTGTCCGAGACCGTCCCGGGCAGGCGTTCCGATGGCGTCCTAGACGTCCAGGTTCCGGACGCTGTCCGCGTATTCTTCGATGAACTTGCGGCGCGGCTCCACCTGATCCCCCATGAGGATCGTGAACATGCGGTCCGCCTCGACCACGTCGTCGAGGGTGACCTTGAGCACGCTCCGCGTCTCAGGATCCATCGTCGTGGACCAGAGCTGATCGGGGTTCATCTCCCCGAGGCCCTTGTAGCGCTGGAGATGGATCCCCTTCGCCCTTCCCATCTCCTCCATCGCCGTCTCGCGCTCCGTCTCGTTGTAGGCGTAGCGCACGTCCTTCCCCTTCGCCACGCGGTAGAGCGGCGGGATGGCGATGTACACGTAGCCGCGCTCGATCAGAGGCCGCATGTGGCGGAAGAAGAACGTGAGGAGGAGCGTCCGGATGTGGGCGCCGTCCACGTCCGCGTCGGTCATGATGATGATCCGGTGGTAGCGCGCCTTGTCCGCGTTGAACTCGTCGGCGATCCCCGTGCCGAGCGCCGTGATCAGCGTCCGGATCTCCTCGTTCGCGAGCATCTTGTCGAGCGAGGCCTTCTCGACGTTCAGGATCTTCCCCTTCAAGGGGAGGATCGCCTGGTACTTCCGGTCGCGCCCCATCTTGGCCGAGCCGCCGGCCGAGTCGCCCTCGACCAGGTAGATCTCGCACTGGGCGGGATCGGTGAGCTGGCAGTCCGCGAGCTTCCCGGGGAGCGAGCCCGAATCGAGGATCGACTTCCGCCGCGCGAGATCGCGCGCCTTCCGGGCCGCCTCGCGCGCGCGGGCCGTCGCGATGCACTTCTCGACGATCTTCCGCGCGACCTGCGGGTTTTCCTCGATGTAGTTCCGGATCCCCTCGCCCACGACGGACTCGACGATCCCCTTCACCTCGGTGTTCCCGAGCTTCGCCTTGGTCTGCCCCTCGAACTGCGGCTCGGGGAGCTTGACGCTCACGACCGCGGTCAGCCCCTCGCGCACGTCGTCGCCGCCCAGGGAGATGTCCTTCAGCGACTTCAGCATCCCCTCGCGCTCGGCGTACCCGTTGATCGTGCGCGTGAGCGCCGCGCGGAAGCCGACGAGGTGCGTGCCGCCCTCGATCGTGTTGATGTTGTTCACGAACGAGAAGACGTTCTCGACGTAACCGTCGTTGTACTGGAGCGAGAACTCCACAATCGTCTTGTCGCGCTCGCGCGTATGGTAGATCGGAGCCGGATGGAGCACGGTCTTGTTCTCGTTCAGGTACTTCACGAACGAGACGATCCCGCCCTCGTACTGGAAGTCGTGCTTCTTCCCGGTCCGCTCGTCCAGGAACTGGATGCGGATCCCCTTGTTGAGGAACGCGAGCTCGCGGAGCCGCTGCGACAGCGTGTCGAAGTTGTACTCGAGGGTCTCGAAGATCGTGGAGTCCGGCTTCCAGTGGACCACCGTGCCCGTGCGCTCGGTGTCGCCGATCGTCTGGAGATCGGACTTCACGATCCCGTGCTCGTAGCGCTGCTTGTATCGCTTGCCGTCCCGGTCGACCTCGACCTCGAGCCACTCGGAGAGCGCGTTCACGACCGAGACGCCGACGCCGTGAAGGCCTCCCGAAACCTTGTACGAGTTGTCGTCGAACTTCCCGCCCGCGTGCAGCGTGGTCATCACGACCTCGAGCGCGGGGCGGCCCTGCGCGGGGTGGATGTCCACGGGAATGCCGCGGCCGTTGTCGATGACCGTGACGCTCGCGTCGGTGTGGATCGTGACGGACACCTCGGTGCAGAAGCCCGCCAGGGCCTCGTCGACCGAGTTGTCCACGACCTCGTACACGAGATGGTGCAGGCCGGAGAGCCCCGTCGAGCCGATGTACATCGCCGGACGCTTGCGGACCCCCTCCAGGCCCTTCAGGACCTGGATGTTCCTCGCGTCGTACGAATGCCCTTCCCGCGTCGGGGTCAGCGTCGCCGCCTCATCGCGCGTTGGATTCAAGCTGAGAACCCTCCTTGTTTCGCATCGGCGTGAGCCGGATGGACTGGAGCTTCGTCCCTTCCGGCAGCCGTTCGTTGATCTCCTCGAGAATCCGCTGGCGCAGGAGCGCCAGATGTCCCATCCACACGGAGCCCCTCACCTCGACCAGGAGCTCCCCGTTCCGAACCCCGACCGCGCGCGTTCGCGCGAGGACCTCGGGGCCCGCCACCTCGTCCCAGAGCTCCGTGGCCTGGGCCGCGGCGAACCGCTCCGCGATCTTGAGGCCGCTCAGCATCCGGTCCAGGACCGGCGCCACGGGCTCGAACCCACCCCCCCGGGTCATGCGCCTCGAGAGGCTCACGCGCCCACTCCCACACCCACACCCGCCTCCGCGGAAACACCGGGCCCAAATGGGACCTTCCATTCATCCATGGTTCGATGTCGAAACCGCGCCGGCGCCTCGGAGAGCGGGCGGCACGCGGTCACCACCGTCTGCGTGGTCTCGGGCACGAGCCCGAGCAGGGGCCCGATCCATCGGGGATCGAGCTCCGACTCGGGGTCGTCCAGGAAGAGCACCGGAGGCTCGTTCAGCCGTTCCTCGAGCACCCTCGCCAGCGCGAGCCGGAGCAGGATCGAGTAGAGCCGGGCCATGCCCCGGGAAGCGCCCTCCGTGAGGTCCCTCCCCGCCATCCGGCAGAGGACGGTCGCGCGGTGCGGCCCCTCGGACGTCCAGCCCAGATGCCGGTCTCTCGGTCGCGCGGCCTCGAGCCGCTCGGCCCGCCGCTCCACGGCCTGCGCGCCGGCTTCGGCGATCTCGCCGGCCGGGTATCCGACCTCGGGCTCCACTCCCAGACCGAGCGTCCCCGCGAGCGCCCGCAGCACCGTGTCCACCTGGCGCGTGAGGTTCCCGCGCCGGAGGTCCAGCTCCACACCCGAGCGAGCCAGGATCTCTTCCCACACCGAGAGCTCGGTGCCGTGATCCCGCCCGCCGCGCTCCTCCGCGAGGAGCCGGTTTCGCTGCCGGACCGCGCCCTGGTAGTCGCGGAGATGGCCCACGTACGCGGGCTCCAGCTGGCAGAGCGCCACGTCGAGGAACCGGCGCCGCCCCGAGGGCGAGCCGTTCAGCTGCGCCACGTCCTCGACCGAGAAGTGCACCGTCGGGAACCGCCCCAGGAGCTCCGCCAGACGGGGTAGTGCCGCACCATCCACGCGCACGTCACGAGAGCCCTGGGCGGATCCGCGGGCCGTGATGTCGAGCCGGATACCGGACCGATCCTCGACCGATCCTCGGACGTCGAAGCGCTCCGCGCCGCGCCGGACGAGCTCCCGGTCACGCGATCCGCGGAAGGATCTCCCGATCGAGAGGAGCACCGCGGCCTCGATCCAGTTGGTCTTCCCCGATCCGTTTTCTCCCAGGAGGAGCGCCGACTCTCCATCGAGCGGCGCCCGTGCCGCGTGGTGGTTCCGGAAGTCTCGAAGCTCGAGATGGAGGAGCTTCACGCGCCCGGGATCACCCTGCGAGCCGTAGCGGCATGACGAGACAGAGGAGATCCTCCGTCACGGGAGCGGCCTTGGCCGCCTCCTTCGTCCCCGGTACGACAAGGCCCGCCGTCACGGGCGTGTTGAGCTGCATCAAGATCTCCTCGGAATCGATCGTGCGCAGGATGTCGAGGAGGTACGTGGCGTTGTACCCGATGTCGAGGTCGTCCGCCGTGTACTGGACTGCGATCTCTTCGTTCGCCTCTCCCTGGTCGGGGGTCTGCACGATGAGGCGAAGCTTGTTCTCGGAGATCGAGAACTTCACTTGGCGCGTGAGGCTGTCCGAGAAGATGGAGACGCGATCCAGGGCCTGGGTCAGCTCGTCCCGGTTCGCGCGCAGGATCTTGTTGTTCTGCTTCGGGAGCACCTGCTCGTAGTTCGGGAAGGGACCCTCGATGAGCTTCGTCGTGAGCGTCGTCGGCCCGGCCGTGAATCGCGCGTGGTTCTTGGAGAGCTCCACGGTCACGGTCTCGCCCGATTCCGACACGAGGCGCTGGAGGTGATGGAGCGCCTTCAGCGGGATGATCACGTCCCCCTTCAGGGGATTCTTGCCGATCCCCGCCTGCTTCACCGACGCGCGCGCGAGGCGGTGGCCATCGGTCGCGACGAGACGGATCTCGCCGTCGACGATCTGGAGCAGCGCCCCGTTCAGCGCCGGCCTCGTCTCGTCCGTGGAGACGGCGTAGATCGATCGCTTGATCATTCGCTCGAGGATCTTCGATTCGATCTTGAACGTGAGGTCCGGAGACACGTTGATCCGAGCCGGGAATTCTTCGGGCCGGATGCAGTGGAACTTGAATCGTCCGGTCTTGCTTCCGACGTTCAGGGTCAGTTCCTTGGCCTCGAACTTGAGCTCTTCTCTGGAGAGCTTCCGCACCAGCTCCGTGAGCCTCTTCGCCGGAACGGTGAGCGCTCCTTCCGCCTTCACGTCCGCCGTGGAGCGAGTGGCGATCGCGAGATCGAGGTCGGTCGCGGTCATCTGGATCGCGCCGTCCAGGGCTTCGACCAGAATGTTGGAGAGAACCGGAAGGGTCGTTCGACTCGGAACAGCACTCGAAACGAGCTGCAACGCCGTGAGGATTTCCGTCTGTGCGACGGTGAACTTCATGGCCACATCCTGGGCGGTGATCATGTCGCTTAATCCTTTGGACGGGTTAGGGTTGCGGTCGCGTCGAGGCTGGCTGGAACGTCCCTTCGGAGTATAGGTGGAGGGGGGTGGAATCTCAATAGCAAAGGGCTCCGATTCTCTCCACACAGGATGGGTTGCCTACGGAAAGAATGATTCCTTGAATGGTAGTACTAGTACTAGGGGCTGTGGAAACGTGGATGGCGGGAAGAGGGTGGTTTGCAAGTTACGATGTGGTTGGTGGTTAGGCCTTTGTAGTCCGCCCGCCGTTCCCCTGCGTTCGGCGTGTACAACCGCGAAGTTCTCCACGACCGCGAATCCGCGCGCGCGGCGCGTCGAGTTCTCCACCGTCTGTCCACACCCGCGCGATCCCGATGCGCCCTCCACGATCGCCTGCGAGGAGCCGCCGAGGGATCGACGGGCGCGCTCACGCTCCACGTGGGATCTCCGCGATCAAGCTCGCGTGGTGGCGCGCATGGACCGCGTGGACGCGGAGGATCTCGGAGAACGTGTAGTGCCACCGGGCATGGAACGGATTGGGAATCCAGAGCTGGTCGCGCTCCTCGGGTGAGAGCCCCGCTCCGATCGCGCGGTGGCGCTCCAGCCCTTCGCGCAGCGACTTCAGGGTCGCTTCGCGATCGGGCGCCGCGCCCGCCTCGAACGGAGGGGGCGTCTTTCCGCCACGCGGCATCTTCGCGCGCCGGACGACCAGGAAGACCCACATGGTCTGGAGGAATCCGCGGTTGGGGCCGGGGGGAAGCTCGCCCCGCTTCAGGGACGGGACGCGCTGCTCGAAGGGCACCGCCGTCGCGTCCAGGGTGATCGCGATGTGAGAGACGTGCTGGCCCGCCGTCCACTTGCGGGGCAGGCCTCGGGACCAGAGCGCGGGCCCGCGATCGGCGGCCTGCGTCAGCTCGCGGAGCGAGGCCTCCAGATCGGCCATCAACTCCTCGAAATGCTCGCCGTCGATCGCGGCCACGCGTCCGGCTCCCATTCCCGCCGCCCCTCTCGGGACGGCGCCGCCGCCTCTAGCGGCTCAGGTTGGCCATCAGGTCTTCCACCGTGACCCTGAGGTCCCGGTCCGTCTGCATGAGGTTCTCGATCTTCTGGCAGGCATGCAACACCGTCGTGTGGTCCCGCCCTCCGAACTTGGCGCCGATGTCCGCGAGCGAGAGCTCGGTGATGGACCTCGTGATGTACATGCCGACCTGCCGCGGGAAGGCGATCGTGTCGGTGCGGCGCTTGCCGCGCAGGGACTCTTCGCTCACCCCGAAGTGCCGCGCCACCATGCGCTGGATGTCGAGGACGTCCACCCGCTGGAGATCCGGCTTGATCTGGTCGCGGAGCACCTCCTGGGCGAACTCCACCGTGAGGGCGGAGTGCGTGAGGTCGGCGAACGCGAGGAGACGGGAGAGCGACCCTTCGAGGTCCCGGATGTTGGTCTTGATGTTGCTGGCGAGAAGGAGCGCGATCTCGTTGGGGAGGTTGCGGTTCTGGAGCTCGGCCTTCTTCTTCACGATCGCGACGCGCGTCTCGAGATCCGGCGGCTGGAGATCCGCCACGACCCCCCAGGTGAACCGGGAGACGAGGCGCTCCTCGAGCGCGTGGATCGAGTTCGGGGGCGCGTCGCTGGTGAGGACGATCTGCTTGTGGGCGCTGTGCAGCGCGTTGAACGTGTGGAAGAACTCCTCCTGCGTGCTCTCCTTGCCGGCGAGGAACTGGATGTCGTCGATCAGGAGCACGTCGGCCGTGCGGTACCGGCTCTTGAACTCGAGCGTGGTCGCGTGCTGGATCGAGTAGATCATCTCGTTCATGAACTTCTCGGCGGTCACGAAGTACACGCGGGAGCCGCGGCGCTGCTCGCGCACGAGATGGCCGATCGCGTGCATGAGGTGGGTCTTGCCGAGCCCGACGCCGCCGTAGATGAAGAGCGGGTTGTAGCGGTGTCCGGGATTCGCGGCCACGGCCTGGCAGACCGCGTGGGCGAACTGGTTGCCGCTGCCCACGATGAAGGTCTCGAACGTGTTGCTCGGGATGAGATTGCTCTCGTCGCGTCCGGGGAGCGGGCCTCTCGACCGCTCCTCCTGGACGGGGACGTCGATCTCCGAGCGGACATGGAAGGAGACGCCCACGCTCCGCTCCGCCGCCGCGGCGACGGACGATTCGATCAGCGGTCGGTAGTGCTGGTCCAACCAGTCCACGTAGAACTGGCTGGGCACTTCGAGTACGAGCGTCGAGCCGTCGAACTCGAGCGGCCCGAGGGAACGGAACCACGTGTCATACGTTTGGGGCGGGAGGTTCGTTTGGATCCGCTGCAGCGCTTGTTCCCACAGATCACCGGCAACCATGGTTTCCGTCATCGTGCCATCCCCATCGACACACACCCTCTCCACGCGTTGTCCACACGATTATCCACAAACGATTCGGGGCGTACCGGACTGCGTGTCGGTCCGTTACGCCCCAAATCGGTTTCATGCGACCCCACATTCAATTTTCGCAGAATGATGCCGCGCGCGGGGGGCGCGCGAGTGGGAGATCGGAGGTCCCGGCTTCGTGTTCGCGAAAGGAAGCGGCACGGACCGGAGACGCGGGCGGGAATGTACGTCGGTGGAATCCGGGGCAGCAATGAAAATGTTCACGACAAGCGGAGCGGTTCATTTCCATGGGCGAAATTCGGCGCGTCCGCATCGCGCGGAGGGCCTCGGGAATGGAATTGAACTCGTCCCGCCGATCCGGTAGACTCCGGCGTTCGCGAAATAGCAGTCGTTCCTCACCTCGAAGAGGCGATCCACCGTGAAGCGCACGTTTCAGCCGCACAACCGCCGCCGGAAGAAGGTCCACGGGTTCCGCGAGCGGATGAGCACCCGGGGAGGCCGCGACGTCCTGAAGCGCCGCCGCGCCCGGGGGCGCAAGCGTCTAACTGTCTGAGACGGACCGTCCGGACCCCGAATCGATGGCAGGCGCGGTTCCGCCGCGCGAGCGCCGCCTCCGCGCGGGGTGGCAATTCCGCGAAGTCTATCGCTCCGGAAGCTCATTCCACGGCACGCTCATGACTCTCGTCAGCCTTGTCCGTCAGGACGACCACGGCCGGGTCGCGTACGTCGCGAGCCGGAAGGTCGGTTCGGCGGTGAAGCGCAACCGCGCGAAGCGCGTGCTCCGCGAGGCGTTCCGCGCGCTCCCGGATTCCGACCGGGATCGCGCCCGCTGGCGGATCTGGATCGCGCGCACGCCATGCGCGGAGGTGACGCAGGGGGAGGTCTCCTCGGAGATGCGCCGCCTCGTGGCGAGGGAATCGCGTTGACCACCGCCTCGCTCGCCTCGACCGCATCGAGGATCGGCCGCTCGGGGCTCGGGCTCCGGTTCCTTCTGCTCTGGTTGGTGCGGCTCTATCGCGTCGCGATCTCGCCCGTGATGCCGGCCGCGTGCCGGTTCACGCCGACCTGCGCGGCCTACGCGGAGGAGGCGCTCGCGCGCCGCGCGCTGCCACGCGCGCTCTGGCTGATCCTGCGCCGGGTTGGCCGGTGCCATCCGTTCCATCCGGGGGGATACGACCCGGTTCCCTGAGCCGGGCCCATCGCATGGAACGCCGCACACTCCTAGCCATCCTCCTCATCATGGCCGTCCTGATCGGGGATCAGATCTTGATGTCCCGCATCTGGAAGAAGCCGCCGCCGGCGCCGCCCGCCTCGCGCGACTCCGTGGCCGTCCACGGCGTCGATTCGTCCCCGGCCGGCTCACCGACCGGTGCGCCAGCGCCTGGTACGAGCCCGCCCGCGTCGGGACCGAGCTCCTCGACCGGGGCCAACGCGCCCGTGACGGCGCCGGTCACCGGGACCTCGGCTCCCGCGCTCACGACGACGGTCCCTGGCCAGTCCGGAGCGCCCGGCACGCGGCCGTCTCTTCCGTCCGCCCCGCTGGAGCGCCGCGAGATCCGGAACGAGCACTTCCGCGCGACCTTCACGAGCGAGGGCGGCGCGATCGAGAGCTGGATCCTTCCTCGCTATCCGGACCTCGCCCATGGCGACGAGGTGCCGGTGAGCCTCGTGGCTCCGGGCGAGCGCGCGATGAACGTCTCGGTGAGCACCGCCACCTTCGATTGGGATTTCCGGAACGAGCCCTTCCGCCTGGACGAGGCGCGGTCCTCGGACTCCTCGGTCACGTTCGTCGCGGAGGACGCGAGCGGCGTGCGCGTGACGAAGAGCTACCGCGTGGCGCCCGATCCGCGAGCGCTGGACGTCGAGATCCGGATCGAAGTGCCCGCCCCGTACGGCGCGATCCAGTACCGCTGGGGCTGGTGGAACGCGCTCCCTCAGTCGGAGCGGAAGCCGAATCCGAAGGAGCGGCAGGCGGTCGCGCTGATCGGGGACAAGCTGGAGACCTACGACTTCGAGAAACTCGCGAAGCAGGGCCCCAAGGAGTTCACCGGAACCGTCCGCTGGGCGGGAAACCGGAGCAAGTACTTCGTGGCGGTGCTCCTGCCGGACTCGGCCACGGTGTCCTCGGCGTACTTCGCGGGAGCGATCGGAACGACCGCCGACACGAAGGGGCAGCCGACCGTCACCCTGAACGGCGCCGCGCCCCCGGGCACGCAGATCGTCCGCCGTGCGCGCCTCTACGCGGGGCCGATCCACTACGAGACGCTGGTCGCGCAGGGCGCGGAGCTGGACCGCCTCGCCAACCTCGGCTGGCGCTGGCTCATGGGGCTCTCGGCGCTCCTTCTCTGGTCCTTGAACGCGCTCTACAAGGTCATCCCGAACTACGGAGTCGCGATCATCCTCCTTTCGATCGCGACGAAGCTCGTCTTCTACCCGCTCACGCAGTCGAGCCTCCGGGCCATGAAGCTGATGCATCACCTGCAGCCCCAGATGAAGGCCATCCAGGAGAAGTACCAGGGCGACCCGCAGCGGATGAACAAGGCCATGATGGACCTCTACAAGGAGAACAAGGTGAACCCGGTCTCGGGGTGCCTTCCGCTCCTCATCCAGATGCCCATCTTCTTCGCGCTCTACAACGTGCTCCTGAACTCGATCGAGCTCCGGGGGGCGGGCTTCATGGGGTACATCCACGACCTCTCGCTCCCGGACATCCTGTTCACCGTCGCCGGGTTCCCGATCCACTTCCTGCCGATCGTGATGACCGCCAGCACGTACCTCATGCAGGCGCAGACCCCGGTCGCGCCGGCCCAGAAACCCATGATGATGATCATGCCGGTCATGATGCTGGTCTTCATGTATACTTTCCCCTCCGGCGTGATCCTGTACTGGACCGTGACCAACGTCCTCTCCGCCGCGCAGCAGTATCTCGTGAACGTCGCGGAAGACCGGAAGATGGCCGCACAGCGAGCGTGAGTCGATGCGTTCCAGCCGAATGAATCCCGACCAGCCCCTCGAGACCGCCGTCGAAGCCGAGGCTCCGACGTACGGCGAGGCGCTCTACGACGCCGCCGTCCGGCTCGGGGTCAAGACCGAAGACCTCGCGATCGAGATCCTGGACCCGGGCCGCTCCGCCGAATCGTCGGGCGGATTCCGCCCCGTGCGGATCCGCGCGCGCCGGCGCGCGCCGAACGCGCCGCCGGACGGCGCGGGAACGGCCCCCCGCGGCCAGGGCCGCGGCACGTCCGGCCGCTACGATCGCGAGCCGCGCGGCGAGCGCTACCCGCGGCGCGACCGGAGGGAGTCCGCGAATTACGGGCCGCCGCCGCCCCCGATGGACCCCGCGCTCATCACCCCCGAGATCGTCTCCATGGTCCGCGACCTCGCGAAGGGGATCCTCGACGGCATGGGATTCGAGGCGAATCTCGAGGCGGGCAAGACCCAGCACGGGATCCGGATCGGCATCGACGCGGGCGACAACGACCAGTACCTGATCGGCAAGGACGGCGAGACGCTGGCCGCGTTCCAGCATCTCCTCGGCCGCATGATCCGCGCGAAGATGCCCGACGACTCGCCCCCGCGCATCGAGGTCGACGCCGCGGGCTATCGGGACCGCCAGATCGAGAGGCTCCGCGAGATGGCGCGCGAATTGATGGAAGAGGCGCGCTCCACGGGCGCCGAGATGACGACCGAGCCCCTGCCCGCGTCGGAGCGGCGGATCGTGCACCTGGAGGTCGCCGAGGTGCCCGGCATGGAGACCGTGACGATCGGCGACGGCTACTACAAGCGCGTGGTCGTGCGGCAGGCGACGGGCGCTCCGAAGGGAGATGCGTGATCGAAGGTGACGAACGACACGATCGTCGCGCCCGCCACGGCGCCCGGCGAGTCGGCGGTCGCGATCACGCGGCTGAGCGGCCCTCGCGCGCTCGAGATCGCGGCGGCGAGATTCGCGGGCCGCGCCTCTCCGCTCGATAGTCCTTCCCACCGGATCCTCTTCGGTTCCTTCCTGAGCCGCGACGGCTCGCCCCTCGACACCGTTCTCCTCTTCATCTTCCGCGCGCCCCACTCGTACACGGGGGAAGATCTCGTGGAGATCTCGTCCCACGGCGGCGCCGTGCTTCCGGCCGCGATCCTCGCGGAGCTCGTCGCGAGCGGCGCGAGGCCGGCGCGTCCGGGCGAGTTCACGGAGCGCGCCTTCCGGAACGGGAAGATGGACCTCGCGCAGGCGGAATCCGTGGCCGCGCTCGTCCGCGCGCGGTCGGAGCGCTCCGCGCTCGTGGCGCGCGAGGCGCTCGGCGGATCCCTCACGCGGCGCGTCGCGGCGCTGGACGCGGAGCTGGTCCAGCTGGTCGCCGAGGTGGAGTCGCGGATCGACTTTCCGGCCGACGTGGGCGAGCCGCTCGACGGGATGGCGCTCGCGTCGCGCTGCTCGGACGTGGCCGTGTCGCTTCGCGAGTGGATCGCGCGTCTCCGCGAGTCGCGCGGGGTCGAGGCCGGCGTGCGCGCGGCGCTGATCGGCCGGCCCAACGTGGGGAAGTCGAGCCTTCTGAACGCGCTCCTCGGGTACGAGCGCGCCATCGTCGCGGAGACGCCGGGCACGACGCGCGACACGGTGGAGGAGTCGATCCAGGTGGATGGCGTCGAGGTCCGGCTCGCGGATACCGCGGGCGTGCGGCACGCCTCGGAGCGCGTGGAGCAGCTCGGCGTCGATCGCTCTCGCGCCGCGGCGGAGTCGTGCGATCTCGCGGTCCTCGTGCTCGATCGTTCCGAGCCCGTGGGAGACGGGGACATGGAAGCGGCCGCGATCGTGGCGGAGCGGCCGACGATCGTGGCGTGGAACAAGGCGGATCTCGCCGGGGGGGCCGGTATCGCGAGCGGCCGGGAGGAGGCGCGCCGCGCGTGGGCTGGCGGCGCGGGCGCGGGGGCTGGCTCGGGCCCGGGCGGAAGCGCGCGCATCGTGGCCGAGGTGGAGACGGTGGCCGTGAGACCGGGCGGCGCCGAGTCGTTGCGGGACGCGATCCGCGAGGCGCTTCCGATGGTCCTGGCGCGCCGGCCCGGCGACGAGCTCGGCGTGACGAGCTCCCGGCAGATGGACCTGCTGCAGTCGGCGCTGGCTTCGATCGTGCGAGCCGAGGAGGGTTTGCGAGGCGACGAATCCTACG
>DASTBC010000065.1 GCA_035712245.1 Candidatus Eisenbacteria bacterium | reverse complement strand
TCCGTGCTCCTGGATCTGCTCGAGCTCCTCGCGCACCCGCTCGAGGGCATCGCGAAGTTCCTCCGCGTCGTCGCCCCGACGCTCCTGCTTCTCGATCGCGGCTTCCAACTGGGCCTCGGCGTTCTGGAGCTTGACCCAGGCCTTGGCGCTGTGGGCCTGGCGCACAGCGAGCCTTGCCTCGGCCTTCGCCATGGCTTTCGCGGGGTCGACGATCCGATGCGCGGCTTCTTCCGCGCGCTCGATCAGGGCGCGATCCGTGATGACGTACCGCTCGTCGCCGTCCCGGATGTAGAGGAGGTCGTCGCCGAAGCGGGACTGGAGGTCCTCGATCTCGTCGAGGCCGTGGAGCGTGGAGGTGCGCCGGTGATCGTCATGGAGGATCGCCCAGCCCAGCTCGTCGTCCCAGTCGGTACCGGGGTGAGCGTGGGCCACCGCGAGGGCCGCGACCAGCAGGGTCAGTGCGAAACCGATTCGGAAGATGAGGCGCATGGGAGTCTCCCAGTGAGGTGCCGGGGGTGACCGGACGTGGACTGCAGGGTTGGACACGCCGCGGGCGGGGAGCGTTGAAACGGTAAAGCCGATCTAGGCGCGGTGCTCCGCGGCCCGGGCGAGCATCAGGTCCCGCTCTCGGGCGTTCCGGGTGAGGTCCGCCGCCCGCTCGAACTCGGCACGGGCCTCCTCGTGCCTCCCCAGCTTCACCAGGAGGTCGCCCCGCACGGCGGGTAGGAGGTGGTAGGAGGCGAGCGCGGGCTCGGCGAGGAGCGCGTCCACGATCTCGAGCCCGGCCGCCGGACCGAACGCCATCGCGACCGCGACGGCGCGGTTCAGCTCGACGACGGGCGAGGGGGCGGTGCGCGCCAGGGCGTCGTAGAGCGCGACGATCCTCGGCCAGTCCGTCTCCTCGGCGGTCCGTGCGCGCGCGTGGCACGCGGCGATGGCCGCCTGGAGCGTGTAGGGACCGAGCGCGCCGCCGGCTGCGGTGGCGAGTGCGGTGGCGCGATCCAGAGCGGCCAGCCCGCGACCGATCAGGAGCCGGTCCCAGCGGGAGCGGTCCTGGTTCAGGAGCAGAACCGGCTCGCCCGAGGGTCCCGTCCGGGCACCCATGCGCGAGGCCTGGATCTCCGTGAGCGCGACGAGTCCGTGAACCTCGGGCTCCTCGGGAACGAGGCCCGCGAGCACGCGGCCGAGGCGCAGCGCGTCATCACAGAGCTCCGGGCGCACCCAGTCCTCGCCGGCCGTCGCCGCGTAGCCCTCGTTGAAGACGAGATAGATCACCTCGAGCACCGACGCGAGCCGCGCCGCGCGCTCGGCGCCGCGCGGGATCTCGAACGGAACGCGCGCCTCCGCCAGCGTGCGCTTCGCGCGCACGATCCGCTGCGAGATCGTGGAAACGGGCACGAGGAAGGCGCGCGCGATCTCCTCGGTGGTGAGGCCGCCCAGCATCCGGAGCGTGAGCGCGGTGCGCGCCTCGGGGGAGAGAACGGGGTGGCAGGCCGTGAAGATGAGGCGGAGGAGGTCGTCGCCGATGTCGTCGTCGAGAGCGGCGTCGAGGCTCGACTCCGCGGAGGTCCAGGACCCGCCGAGCTCGCCGCTCAGTTCCTCGTGCTTCCGCTCGAGGCGTTTGGCGCGTCGGAGGAGATCGAGCGCGCGATTCTTCGCGACCGCCATGAGCCACGCTCCCGGATTGTCCGGCACGCCCGTCTGCGGCCACCGCTCGAGCGCCGAGAGGAGCGCTTCCTGGGCCAGATCCTCGGCGACCCCCACGTCGCGGGTGAGCCGCGCGAGGCCCGCGAGGAGCCTCGGCGACTCGATCCTCCAAACCGCCTCGATGGTGCGATTGGCGTCGTTCGGCACTATCCGCGTCGCTGTCCGACCTTCTCCTGGATCTCAGGCAGTCCGGCGGCGGCCCGCTGTACGTCCTCGGGGAAGTCGGACATCTCCTGGACCTGGCGGATCTCGATCACCTCGTTCTCCGCCGCGGGGCACCGCTTCGCCCACTCGACGGCGTCCTCCTTCGAGCGCACGTCGATCATCCAGTACCCGCCCAGGACCTCCTTGGCCTCGGCGTAGGGCCCGTCGGTGACCTTGGGCTTGCCCCCTGCGAAGGAAACCCGCGCTCCCGCCGAGAGGGGATGGAGGCCGTCCAGAGCGAGGAGCACGCCCGCCTTCTGGAGGGACTCGTTGTACTTCATCATGGCCTCGACGCGATCGACCGGCAGCTCGAGCTTCGGTGGCGCCGATTCGTAGCCCTTCGGAATCATCAGCATCATGAAACGCACGTCCTGTCTCCTTTCTCACCGCCGCGGCGCTGGTACGGCGGGAACACTGTCTACTTCTTGTAACCGCCCGCCGCCCTCAGACGATCCTCCTGCTCCCGGTACTCGGGCGCGAGCGAATCGCCAAAGTCCTCGGTCTCGAACACGCGGCGGATCTCGATCTCCTCGCCTCCACGGAATGGGGCTCGCTTCATCCACTCGATCGCCTCGTCCATCGACTTCGCCTGGATGATCCAGAATCCCGCGACGAGCTCCTTGGTCTCGGCAAACGGTCC
>DASTBC010000064.1 GCA_035712245.1 Candidatus Eisenbacteria bacterium | reverse complement strand
CTCCGCTTCGCTCCTCGATCGTGTGCCTCGTGACGGTCTTCTCCCTGATCGGCGGCCTTCTCGCCACGCCTCGCTCGTGCGCCGCGGATTCCAAGACCGCCCAGACGAAGCCCGTGACGACCAAGGAGACCTCGCTTCAGCGCATCCAGAAGATGGTCGCGAAGATCAACACCGAGGCGTCCACTCCCGAGGGCGAGGAAGCCGTCGTGAGCCGTCTCTCGAAGCAGCTCGCGATTCCTCCCGAGACGCTTCGCGAACAGCAGCAGACGTGGGGCATCGGCTACGGCGACCTCGCGATGGTGTACGGGTTCTCGCGCGCGAGCCGCAAGAAAGCCACGCCCGCCGAAGTGGTCGAGCTGCGTCGCTCCGGCATGGATTGGAACGCGATCGGCAAGGAGATCGGAGTGAACGTCGACGCCGTGGCGTCCCGCATGAAGAAGAACGTGAACCCGAAGCCGCCCGCGCCGGCGCCGAAGTAGCCCCGGGGATGGCCGTGCGTCGATCGAAGCCGTCTGCCCTGCGCGCCAGGCCGGCGGGAGCCGTCCGTGCCAAGCCGGCGAAAGCCGTCCGTGCCAAGCCCGCGAAAGCCCTCCGTGCCACGCCGGCGAAAGCCGTCCGTGCCACGCCGGGCCGGGACGCGGCGTCCGAATACGAATCCTGCGCGTGCGTCACGGACCTCGAGGAGGTCGCGCGGGCGCGCCTCCCGCGCTCCGTCTACGACTACTACGCGGGCGGCGCGGAGGACGAGCAGACGCTCGAGGCGAACCGCGACGCGTTCCGCCATGTGTTCCTTCGTCCCCGGGCGCTCGTCGGCGTGAGCGCCGTGGATCCCTCCACGAGCGTGCTGGGCGTCCCGGTCTCGATGCCCGTCCTGATCGCGCCCACGGCCTACCAGCGGATGGCGCATCCCGACGGCGAGCTCGCCACCGCGCGAGCGGCCGGCGCCGCGGGGACGATCATGATCGTGAGCACGATCGCGACGTGCAGCCTGGAGGAGGTCGCCGCGGCCGCCACGGGGCCGCTCTGGTTCCAGCTCTACATGGCTCCCGAGCGGGAGATCTGCCGCGATCTCCTTCGGCGCGCCGAGGCGGCCGGTTATCGCGCGATCTGCCTCACCGTGGACACGCCCGTGCTCGGCAGGCGCGAGCGCGACGTGCGGAACCGGTTTTCGCTTCCTCCCGGGCTCACGCTGCGAAACTTCGAGGGAGACCGCGCGACCATGCCCCGCACCAAGGCCGGCTCCGGGTTCGCGGTGGCGGCCAGCCGTTTGATCGACTCATCCCTCACGTGGGATTCGGTGGCGTGGATCCGGTCGGAGACGAAGCTCCCCATCGTGGTGAAGGGGGTGATCGCGGCGGCGGACGCCGATCTCGCGGTCCAGGCCGGCGTGAGCGGAATCGTCGTGTCCAATCATGGGGGCCGGCAGCTCGACGGCTGCGAGCCCACGTTGCGCGCGCTCCCTCACGTGGTCGAAGCCGTGGCGGGTCGTGTGGAAGTCCTGATGGACGGCGGCGTGCGCCGGGGCACCGACGTGCTCAAGGCTCTCGGTCTGGGCGCTCGCGCGGTCCTGGTCGGCCGTCCCGTGCTGTGGGGCCTCGCGGCAGGAGGCGAGCAGGGCGTGCGATTCACGCTCGAGATGATGCGCTCGGAGCTCGTCATGGCGATGGGCCTCTCGGGGTGTCCGACCGTGGGGGCGATCACCCGGGAGCTGATCGCGAGCTAGCGACGCGACCGGATCCTCGGGCGCGCGCGCCTCTCAGGAGACGGGAGCCACTCTCGCCTCTTTGTGGCATCGAATCCTCCGTGTTATAAGGAAGTCCTCCGAACACCGACCCACCCCCCAGGGCCGAACCACAACTCGCCCCGCACGAAAGGCCCGTCATGCGCTGCTACACCCTTGCCCATCTCAGTGATGAAACCCTCCTGCGTCATCTGTCCGAGCTGATCGCTCGAGAGCGAGCGACCACGGCCGAGGTCCTGGCGCACATCGCGGAGGTGGACGCCCGGCGCCTGTACCTGCCGGCGGGACACTCCTCGATGCACACGTATTGCGTGAACGTGCTCAAGCTCTCCGATGACGCCGCGTTCAAGCGGATCCAGGTAGCACGTGCCGCCCGTCGGTTCCCGGTCCTGTTCGAGGCACTTGCCGACGGCCGCCTGCACCTGGCAGGGGCTTGCCTCCTTGCGCCGCATCTCACGCCGCAGAACCTCGAGGAGCTCATGAGCGCGGCGACACACCGGCGGAAGTCCGAGATCGAGGTCCACCTCGCGCGGTTGTTCCCGGACACGAGGACCGTCGAGCCCACGCCGACCGTCCGAGCGCTCCCGGCGATTCGCCCGCCACTTGCCCCGGGGCAAGTTGGCCGGGGCGCGAACCCACCGTTTGACGACGTTGCGGGGTCTCAGCTTGGCCTGGGCGAGTCAGGCGACCCGAGCTCCCCCGCGGGCGTCACTTCCCCGGAGCCGGAGCGCCCGGAACTTGCCCCGGGGCAAGCTGGCGCACCCTCCGCCCCGCTGCCGTACGCGGAGCGATATCTGGTCCGGCTCACGATCGGGAAAGATCTCCATGACAAGCTGCGATACGCGCAAGCGCTGCTCAGTCACGCCGTTCCCACCGGGGATGTCGCCGAGGTGCTCGATCGCGCGCTCGACACGCTCATCGTGCAGCTCGAGAGGCAGAAGATCGGCTCGAGGACCCGCTCGCGGACGTACCAGCGCATCGTCGAGCGCTCGCGCTACGTTCCCGCCTCGGTTCGGCGCGCGGTGTGGGAGCGAGACAAGTCGAGGTGCACGTTCGTGGGGGCGAACGGTCATCGGTGCGAGGCGAAGCGTTTCCTCGAGATCGACCATGTCCAGCCCTATGCGCGCGGGGGGAAGCACACCTTGGAAGGGCTCCGGCTGCGCTGTCGAGCGCATAACCAGTACGAGGCGGAGCGACTGTTCGGTTCGAAGTTCATGAACCGGAAGCGCGCGGAGGCGCGGAAGCGAGCTCGTCAGACTGCGGATGATTCCGTTCGTCTCGAGCGGTCCGGCGGCCTCGAGGACTCCCCCGACGAGGGCACGAATCAGGATCTGACCACACCCGAATAGTCCGCGAACAACCCCGTCAGTCCTGCGGCACGAACGCGTCCTGGTTTTCCGGGGCGGGTAGCGTCGATCTCTGCGCGCTTGACGGCCCCGTCCCGGCGGCGCAGCCTTAGTGCATGCGTTCCGACATCTCCATCTGGATCGATGCCCCTCCGGAGCGCGTCTTCCCGCTGGTGGCCGATCTCACGCGCTGGAACGAGCGCCTTCCGCACTATCGCTATGTGCGCGTGCTCCGGGAGACCGATGGGTGGGTGCACGCGGCGATGAGCGCGCGGCGCGGGCCCATTCCGGTCTTCTGGCATGCGGTGCAGAGTTCGGAGCCGGACACCCGGCGAATCCACTTCCGTCACGTGCGCGGGATCACGCGCGGCATGGAGGTCCTCTGGACCCTCGAGCCCGAACGAGGCGGAACTCGCGCGAGCATCCGGCATGACCTCGATCTCCGCTGGCCCTGGATCGGCCCCTGGTTCGCGGAGCACGTGATCGCCCGAGGGTTCATCCACCCCATCGCAGGACGCACGCTGGCACGATTCAAGTCACTCGCGGAAGCTCGATGAGCGACGGCTCGCGCCCGCCTCGCCGCGCCGGTGGGGCCGGTCATGGTGCGCGCAACGCCCGCCATCGCGCTGTCATCACCGGATTGGGGCTCGTCACGCCCATCGGGATCGGCCACGTCGAGTTCTGGGACGGCATTCGCGCCGGGCGCAGGGGCGTGCGGGAGGTCACGCGCTTCGATGCTTCGGGATTCCGCACACGAATCGCGGGCGAGGTGGGCCGTTTCGATCCCGCGGATTACGTCGAATCGCGGCGCCCCTCGCGTCTGGACCGATTCGCCCAGTTCTCCCTTGCCGCGACCCGGCTCGCCCTGGATGACGCGGGTCTCGCGATCCGCAATGGCGCGCACACCAACGGACATGACGCGGGGAACGGTGCGAACGGTCGAGTCACCACGAGATCCACGGGCCGGCGCGCGAGCGTTCCCGCAGAGCGCGTGGGCGTGGCCGTGGGATCCGCGCTCGGAGGCATTTCAGGAGCTGAAGAGGATCACGCCGCCTTCCTCCGGGAAGGAATCCGGGCCGTATCCCCCAGCCTCGCGCTGCGCGTCTTCGTGGGAGCGGGGGCGTGCAACATCGCGATCCACTTCGGCGCGCGAGGGCCGACGATTGGAAACTCGAACTCCTGCGCGTCCGGCGCGATCGCGATTGGCGAAGGGTTGCAGCTGATCCGCGAGGGAAAGGCCGACGTGGTCATCGCGGGGGGTGTGGAAACGCCGCTCGCGCCTCTCACGTTCGGGGCGTTCACGCTGATCCACGCCATGTCGACCCAGAACGACCTGCCGGCCGAGGCATCACGCCCGTTCGACGCGTCACGCGACGGATTCGTCATGGCGGAAGCGGCCGCGATCCTGATCCTCGAGCGGCTCGACCACGCGATCGCGCGCGACGCGAGGATCTACGCCGAGATCTCCGGCTTCGCGACCACGAACGACGCCTACCACATGACCGCGCCGCACCCCGAAGGCCGTGACGCGGTCCGCGCCATGCAGCTCGCGCTCGAGGACGCGGGCCTGATCCCCGCCGAGATCGAGCACGTGAACGCCCACGGCTCTTCGACACTGCTCAACGACCGGATCGAGACGCTCGCGATCAAGGCGGTGCTCGGTGACAGGGCCCGTCGCGTTCCGGTGAGCGGGACCAAGGGGATGCACGCGCACGCGCTGGGCGCATCCGGCGCGATCGAGGCGGCGATCGCCGCGCTCTCGATCGCCGAGAGCTACGTTCCCTCGACCGCGAACCTCACGAACCCCGATCCGGAGTGCGATCTGGACTACGTCCCCGGGCGCGGCCGCGCGACGACCGTGCGCACGGTGCTCTCGAACAGCTTCGGATTCGGCGGCTCGAACGCCTGCCTCGTGCTGCAGACGGCGGAGTAGACCTCCAGAAGCCTGCCCAGGAACACGTCGAAAGCACGGGGGTGGGGGCGGACGCCGCCGCGCCGCACCCCACCGTGACCGCGGCGAGAAGACCGGAAAGAAGGACGCCGATGACGGCCCGGAACCTTCTCACGCTCGATTAGAACGGTGGAGCGACCCGAAGGTTGATGCGTCGGGGTTCCGAAATGGGACAGGAAGGCGCTACTTCCTCGCGCGCGCGTTCGATACGAGGTTCAGGCCGGTCGCCACCCAGATGTCCTCGTCCTGGCCGTTGATCCTCGTGAAGTAGAGGGATTTTCCGTCGGGCGACCACTCCGGCTTGAGCGCGTTCCCCAGTTCGGTGACGGGGAAGGCCTGGCTCGTGAGCACGTCGATCACCCAGAGGTTCTGCTTGCCCTTGATGTTTCGCCCGAACGCGATCCACTTGCCGTCGCGGGACCACGAGGGCCATGTGTCCTCGGCCTGACCCGGATCCGTGCGGTTCCCGGTGAGCCGGATCTCGTTGCCGCCGGCGACGGGCTTCTTGAACACGCGGAACGCGGAGAAGATCGCGCTCTGTTTCGCCTGCATGCCGCCGCCGATGTCGACCGTGCGCGTGCTGTCGAAATCCTTCGCGACGTAACAGATCCACTTGCCGTCCGGAGACCAGATCGGATGGCCGGGACTCCCGCTGCTGCGCGTGAACTGCCGCGCGGGAGGACCGTTCACCTCACCCTTCGCGTCCATCAGGTAGAGCTGGAATCCGTACAGCGAGCTGGGCTGGTTCCGGCTCGAGGGGAACACGATCTTCGTGCCGTCGGGGGAGTAGCTGGGGTATCGCTGCGCTCCCGCGGCGGCCGAGAGGGCCTTCGGCGTGCCGCCCTCGAGCGGGATCGAGTAGATGTTGTATCCGCCGGCCCGCGTCGACACGAAGAGAAGCGACTTGCTGTCCGGCGCCCAGGTGGGCGTCATCACGCGGGTCGGGATCATCTTTCCATCCGGGCCCTTGACGGTCGCGGGCTCCTTCGTGAGCTGGCGCGGCTTCCCGCCGTTCGCCGGCATGATCCAGATCTGGCTGCCACCGCCCCGGTTGCTCTGGAACGCGAGCCACTTGCCATCCGGCGAAGGGGCGGGATCGGTGTCACGCGAGGACGTGTCGGCGAGGAGAGCCCGGAACTGGATGGCGGCGGCCGGGCTGGATCCCGCGGCGACCAGGATCAGCGAGGCAAGAGCTGCTGAGAAGAGGATCAAGAGGCGACGAGTCATGACGTTACTCCGGAATGAACCCTGCATGGATGGAATCGGTTCCGCCCGCCCGCCGCCCCCTGCTCACGGACGCGGCGTGAACCCCTCCCCGACCGTGACCACTTCGTACGAGGCCACGCTCAGCGCATGGCGCCTGAGATCGCTCCATGGCCGGTCCAAAATGTAGCATTTGAGGAGCGCGAGCACGACCTGGTGCGACACGATCGCAATGAGGCCGTCCCCTTCCTGGTGCCGCGCCATGATGTCGCGCATGGCGGCCACGGCGCGCTCGTGCACCGCCTCGAGAGGCTCCGCATTCGGGAGCGCGGCGCTCGTCGGATCGGCGCGCCACCGCAGATAGAGATCGAGATCCGGGAGATCGGACTCGGCCATTCCCTCCCAGTCTCCGTGGTGGATCTCGTTCAGCCGCGGATCGGTCACCACGCCGAGGGAGTGCGGCCCGGCCACGTAGGAGGCCGTCTCGAGCGCGCGCGCGAGCGTGCTGGAGTACACCGCCTGGAGCGGCACCTCCCACAGGAGACGCGCGAGCGCGCGGGCCTGCTCGCGTCCCGCCTCGTTGATCGACGCGCCCTGGCTTCCCTGGACGCGCCGTTCGCGATTCCAGTCGGTCTCGCCGTGACGCACGAACACGACGTCGCGGCCGGGAGTGAATGCGGTCATGGTCGAGCCGGGCGCCCGCTCTCGCGCGGCGCCTAGAGGCGCCCGTCTCGCGCGAGGATCTCGGCGTTCAGGATCGCGGCCCCCGCCGCGCCGCGGATCGTGTTGTGCCCGAGCGCCTCGAACTTCCACTCGAGCACGGAGCAGCGGCGGAGACGGCCGACGGTGACGCCCATGCCTCCGCTCCGGTCCGCGTCGAGACGCGGCTGCGGGCGGTCCTCCTCGGAGCGCGGGAGGATGGGATCGGCGGGCGCGCTCGGAAGCCCGAGCTTCCGAAGCGGACGGAACTCGCGCCACGCCTGGAGAATCTCCTTCTCCCGGGCCGGGCGGCGGAAGCGCACGCTCGTCGCCACGAGATGTCCATCCAGCACCGGCACGCGATGGCACGCGGCGCTCAGGGGAAACTCCGCCGGCGCGATCCCCTTCGAGCCGAGCCGCCCGAGGATCTTGTGCGTCTCGGACTCGATCTTCGCCTCTTCCCCGGAGATGAAGGGCACCACGTTGCCGAGGATGTCGAGCGACGGCACGCCGGGATAGCCGGCGCCGCTCGCGGCCTGGAAGGTGGTGACGATCGCGGCCTCGATGCCGAACGCGCGGTGGAGCGGCGCGAGCGCCATCGCGATCACGATCGCGGAGCAGTTCGGGTTCGTGACGATGCCCGCGCGCGCGCCGTAGGGCTGCCGGTCGAGGAGCTCGATGTGATCGCGATTCACCTCGGGAATCACGAGCGGCACGAGCGGATCCATCCGGTGATTGCGCGCGTTCGACGAGACGAGATGCCCCTGCCTCGCGTACCGCGATTCCAGATCCCCCGCCACGGAGGCGTCGAGCGCGGAGAAGAGGATGCGCGACCGGAGGGATTCGCCGGGACCCTTCACGCGCAGCGTCGCGACCGCCGGGGGGATCGGCGTGGAGAGCTTCCACCGTGATCCGATGGCTTCGACGTACGGACGTCCCGCACTCTGATCGGAGGCCATGACCTCGGTGACCTCGAACCAGGGGTGCGATTCGAGGATCTGGATGAACCTCTGCCCCACGGTTCCGGTCCCGCCGAGAACGGCCACCGGAATGCGCCGCCCGGGCGTGAACCCGTTCCCTCCGTGCGAGGGGCTGTTGGCGCCGGCACTTCCGCGCGTGGTCCGGCCCGCAACTCCGCGCGTGGTGTCCTTTGCACGCGCTCTCCGTGCGCCGCCGGTCGCGCGGCCACGGCCGCTTCGCCCCGAACTCGTTGTGGCAGTGCGTTTTCTTGACGGCATAGGAGGTGAATGATACGGTTCGCGCTTGTCCTCTCGCAACGTCATTCCCCGTTCCCGGCGTTCCATGGCCCTGCGTGCGTCTTCGGCGGCGGGGCTCTCCACCTTCACCGCCCTCGCCGCCCTCACCGCCCTCACGCTCTCGGCGCTTCTCGCGTCGCCGGGAGTCTCCCTGGCGGGATACCCGGAGCAGATCGCGAGCTACCCCCGAGATGGCGACCCTCGCGTGCCGTCCGACGCGGAGCTCTACTTCGTCTTCGACGAGCCCACGATCCAACAGGGCTCGTTCTCGGTCGCGGATCTCGACTCCGGCGGAGGCGTGCTGCTCAACCTGAACGCGCCGCGCTGGTCCGCGCTCGGCGACACGGTGTTCCTGAAGCCGAGCTTCCCGATGACCCCGGGCCACCGTCACGGGATGATCGTGAACCTGATCCGGACCGCCGATAGCAGCGCCACCGACCTCCCGATCGTCCTGTTCACCGTGAACCCGCCGGCGCCCGGCTCGATCGTGATCACGAACGTGGTGCTCGAGGAGCCTCTCCCCGGCGCGGCATTCGCCGCCGGCGACAGCGTGCACGTGCGCGCGGTGGTGACCGGCATCGGAACGGGCCCGTTCCGCGCGGTCTTCTATCTGGACGGCACCGCGGTCGCGATGGAGGAGGGGTTCATGGACAACGGCCGGCCGGTGACGATCACGCCGCAGGGCCCGATCCCCTCGCGCCGGATCGGAGAGCGCCGCCTGCACGTCGCGATCGAGAGCCCCCAGCAGATCGCCTCGAGGCCGATCACGTTCCTCTGCCTGCCGCCTCCGGCCGGACTCGATCCACGCCGCGGAGAGCGACCCGACACGACCGCGACCGCGCCGGGAACACCCGACAGCACCGGCACCGCCACCGGCGCCGCCACCGGCGCCACAGGCGCGACCGGCGTTTCGGACTCCACCGGCGCCGCCACACCCACGACCCTCGCCGATCTCACGCCGCCTCCCGCCGCGCCCCGGGCGCTCACGCTCGAAGGCACCTACCTCGCTCTGGGCAAGTCCAGGTTCCGGGACGAGGAATCCGCCGCGCTGGCGTGGACCACGCTCCGAGCGCGGTACCGGTTCTCCGAGAAGGTGAATCTCGAGGCGCACGGGACCTGGCGTCTGCGCGCGGACGATGTCGAGAACGGAACCGGAAGTCCGGAGCAGGCGCGCATCCGGCTGGGGCACGACGACGACTCGATCGAGTGGGGCGACCTGGCTCCGGCGCTCGCGTCCGAGGCGCCCCTCCTCGCGGCGCCGGTGCCGCGCCGCGCGAGCCAGGGTTCCTGGAACAGCTCCCTCGCGGATCTCACCGCGTACGTGGCGCTGGACTCGCGTCCGCGCTCCGCGGCGGGTCCGTTCGACACCGTGCGCTCGGACCTCTACGCGGGACGGCTCTCCCGGGAATTCGGCGGCGACCGGCTCGTGATCTCCGCGTTCGGAGGCTATGCGCACGACGATCCGACCGCGGGCACGACGAGCGCGGGCATCGGCGCGGGGGGCGGCTTCCTGGGCGGCGGAGGCTCCTTCCCCGGCGTGGCCGGAGCGGACTCGGTGGTGCGCACGCAGGCGATGTTCGGGGGCTCCGGCCGGGCGCGGTTCGCGGGCGACTGGAAGCTCCTCGCCGAAGCGGTCACCGTGCAACACCGCGCGATCGAGGGCGTCGAGCCCGGCCGCTCGCGAACCGGCGTGCGTGGAAGCGTGGAGGGCGAGGTCGCGGGCATCGCGGCGAAGGCGGAGGCGTTTCGCCACCAGCCCGACATGGCCACGTCTCTCAACCCGTACGCGCTCTCGAACCGGCAGGGGGCGGGCGTGGACCTTGCCCGGGACGTCATGAAGTGGCGCGTCTTCGGCGGATTCCGGCGCGAGGAGCCGGAGACCCAGCGGCCCGAAACCCCCGACGTGCGCGTGGACCGCTGGGTCTTCGGCGCGAAGCTCACCCTCGGGAAGCAGAGCTGGGTCACGCCTTCCTTCATCCGCATGGACCACAAGGGCGACGCGCAGAACCTGCGCGAGTCGCGGGTCTCGGGAGAGCTCGTGCTCCAGGAGCGGCGCGGCGGATGGACCCGCGCGCGGTTCGACATCGGACGATACGAGGACCGGTTCTCGCGAGGGTTCGAGCGCGAGGTCACCGCGGCGTCCGTCGTGTCGACGCGGAAGCACGAGCAGCGCATGACCTCGACGATCTCCTTCTCGATGGAGAAGGACGACCACAAGGACATCGAGGTCACCGACTTCACGCTCCAGGCCGCGCTCGAGCTGCGCTACGAGGTGATCCCCGGCACGTTCCTCGTCGCGCCGCTCGTCTCCTGGCTCGACCGCGAGCTCGAGACGTTCGTCCGGCGCGAGGAGCGTTTCACGGGCCGGCTCCAGCTCACGTGGGTGAAGGTGCCGGGCCTCGGCGACAACGCGATCTCGCTGGAAGGACGCGTCGACCGGCTCGACCTTCAGGACCCGATCGACGACACGACGGTCGAAGGATCGGTGGAGCTGAGCATCGGCCAGCGGTTCGGACCGCGGTAGCGACAGTGACGGCGTCGGCCTTCCGACGCTGCCGCCCAGATCCGTTCCGAGCACGCTTCCCTCGCAATCACCCCTCCCCCGCATGGAACGGATGATGCTCGGGCCACGCACACCCTCGCTCCTCGGCGCCCACGGGCGCGGCGACGCCGCGCCGGAACGAGGAGGGTGCCGTCATGAAGACCGTACGCATCGTCGCATGGATCCTGCCGCTCGCCGTGATCACGCTCGGGTGCGAGCGAACTCGAACCGGGTCCGATCGCGTCACCAGCCCCGCGCCCGCCGCGCCCGCTTCACCGGTGATCGAGGCGCGCTGGGTCTGGGACAAGGGTCTGAACGACGCGATCCAGCGCGCGGCCACGAGCCCCTTGGTCCAGCGCGTGGTCGAGGAATCCCCGTTTCCCGGAGCCAGGCCGGTCTGGTCCATGGCGGTTCGCGCCGAGGGCCGTACGACCGGCGGTAGGAAGGCCGGCGTCACGATCCTTCCGTACTCGGTGAACGGCGACCCCACGCATGCCTTCTTCGTCTCCCTCTACGAGCACGAGGGTGAGGAGATCGCGGAGCCGGCCGAGCTGATCGTGGGCCGCGCGCCGACGCACGCGGAGACCGGGTTCACGCCGATCCGGTCGGGGGACGGGGTCCTCTACGTGAAGACCGGCGCGCCCTACGCGGCCGGCGCGGCCGGGATGATCCGGCTCTCACCGGAGCGCAGGAACTGGGCGAAGTTCTTCCAGTGCTGGGCGGAGCGGGCGCCTCAATACTGCAGCTCGTTCGCGTCGATCGCGGATGAGATCGCGCCCCACGTTCCGCACGCGATGGCGATCGGATGCGGTGTCGGAGTGGCCATCGCCGGGCTCGAGTGCCTCTTCGGCTCGCGATAGGAGGCTCTCGATGCGACCGTGGGCTCTCGTTCTGGCGGGATCCATCCTGCTGGGCTCGTTCCTGGGAGCGGCCGCGCCCGCGACCTGGCCCTTCCGCTGGACGGACGGACTCCTGCTGGGCTCGGCGCTCTATGCGGCGGCGCTACGGCGCTATGTGGATCGGCGTGAGGCGGAAGCCGCCTGCGTCACGGGCGGAGAAACCGCGTCACCCTCCGCGCGGATCCGCTCGATGATCCCAGGGCTCCTGCTCCGGACCGCGCTCTTCGCCCTGCTCGTCTCGGTTCAGGCGGCTCTTTGCTTCGATGTCCTGCCGAACGCGGACGTGCGACGGGGGTTCGTCGTGCTGTCCGCATACGTCGTGATGCTGGCGCTGATCGATACGGGGATGACGCGGCGCGAGGCACCACGGGGGTCTCCCCACGCTGGCGCTAGCGAGGCTTCGCGGCCTCCCTGCCGTTGACGCGACCGGCGCGTCTGCGGGTCTTCCCGGCGCGCGCGGCTCGGCCGTTCCGGGCCGCGCGCTCGGTCTTGTCCGCGCCCTTCACGGCCCGGCGCGCACTGCCGCCCTTCGCGGCCCGCCGTCCCGCGGCCTTGCGGCCCGACGCGGCCTTCGAGCCGTTCCGCGTCGCGGCGCGCTCGCGGCGCCGCGCCTCCTGTGCCTCGAGCTTCGCGATCCGCTCGGCCACGCCGGCGAACGCGTGCTGGAAGACCTCGTCCACGACCGCGACCGGGACGAACGTCATCTTGGAACGGATCGGCTCGGGCACCTCGACCAGGTCCTTCTGGTTGTCCGCGGGAAAGACCACGACCTTGATCCCGGCGCGGTACGCGGCCATGACCTTCTCTTTGAGCCCGCCCACCGCGACCACCTTCCCGCGAAGCGTGACCTCGCCGGTCATCGCGACGTCGTTGCGGATCGGCGCTTCCGCGAGCGCGGACGCGATCGCCATCACGATCGTGATCCCCGCCGAGGGACCGTCCTTGGGGACCGCGCCCTCGGGGAAGTGGATGTGCATGTCGAACTCGTCGAAGAGCTTCGGATCGATGCAGAGCATCTCGGCCCGCGCGCGCACGTAGGAGTGCGCCGCCTGCACGGATTCCTTCATCACGTCGCCGAGCTGCCCCGTCACGATCACGCGCCCCGCGCCGCGCATCTTCAGCGCCTCGATCAGGAGCAGATCCCCGCCGGTCGTGGTCCATGCGAGGCCCGTCGCGACGCCCACCTCGGCGCGACCTTCCGGACGGTCCGGGAGGATGTACGGCGGGCCCATGATCTTCTCGACGTCGTCCTCGGTGAACCGCCAGTTCCCCGTGTAGCCCGTCGTGCGCTGCCGCGCGGCCTTCCGGCAGAAGTTGTCGATCGCGCGCTCGAGCTGCCGCACGCCCGCCTCGCGGGTGTACTCGCGGATCAGCTTCACGAGCGCCGCGTCGTCGAACGCGATGTCCGTGGCGGCGAGCCCGTGCTCGCGCGCCTCGCGCGGGATGAGGTGCTTCCGCGCGATCTCGAGCTTCTCCTCGTCCATGTAGCCGGGGATCGGGATGACCTCGAGCCGGTCCAGCAGCGCGGGGGGCACGAAATCGAGCACGTTCGCCGTCGTGATGAACAGCGTTTCGGAGAGATTGAACGGAATCTCGATGTAGTGATCCATGAAGTGCGCGTTCTGCTCCGGATCCAGCACCTCGAGAAGCGCGGCCGCGGGATCCCCCTGCGCGTCGTGCCCCAGCTTGTCGATCTCGTCGATCATGAAGACGGGATTGCTCGAGTTGGAGTCGCGGAGGCTCCGGATGATCTTTCCGGGCATGGAGCCGATGTACGTGCGCCGGTGTCCCCGGATCTCCGCCTCGTCCCGCACGCCGCCCACGCTCATGCGGATGCAGACGCGTCCCATGGCTCGCGCGATCGAGGCGCCGAGGGACGTCTTCCCCGTGCCCGGTGGCCCCGCGAAGCAGAGGACCGGCCCGCGCGGATCCTTCTTCAGCTTCAGCACCGCGAGGTACTCGAGGATCCGCTCCTTCACCTTCTCGAGTCCGAAGTGCTCCTCGTCCAGGCGCCGCGCGACCTCGTCCAGGTTGATCTCGTTCGCCGTGCGCCGGCCCCACGGCAGGGAGAGCAGCCAGTCGATGTAGTTGCGGATGACGCCCGACTCCTGGGATGACGAGGGCAGATACCGCAGCCGGTTCGTCTCCTCCTGTACGACCGAGATGACATGGCGCGGGAGCCCGAGCCCCTGCGCACGGTCCAGGATCTCGCGCACCAGGATCTCCTGGGGATCGTCCTCGCCGAGGAGCCGGCGGATCTCGTTCAGCTGCTCGCGCAGGAAGAACTCGCGCTGGCTCTTCTCCATCTGAGCGCTCGTGCGGCGCACGACGTCCTCGGCCACGCTGAGCCGCGCGATCTCGGAGTCGAGCGCCTCGGCGACGACCGCGAGCCTTGCCTGCACCTCGAGCGTCTCGACGATCGCCTTCTTGGTCTCGAGCGGCAGCCGGACGATGGAGGCGACGGTGTCCGCGAAGAGCCCGGGGTCGCCCAGGTTCATCGAGAAGATGTTGTCGAGCTCTGGCGGATAGGTGTTGTCGAGATGGGAGAGGCTCCGGAGCGACTTCAGGATTCTCGCGACGAGTCCCCGGACCTCCTCGGGATCGCCGCTCTGCTCGATCGGACAGCTCACGCGGGCGGAGATGTAGGGCGCGGTGGAGAGGATCTCCTCGATCCGAACGCGGCGGAGACCTTCGAGGGTGACCTGGACGTTCCCTCCCGGCATGTTGAGGATCCGGATCACGCGGGCGGCCAGGCCGACCTGGCTCAGCTCCTCGGCCCGGATGTCCTGCTCCTTCCGGGCGGGGCTGTAGACCAGGGCGATCAGGGTGTCGGGGTCCGAGTGGTCCTTGAGGAGCGCTTTCGATTGCTCCACGCGGATCTGGAGGGACGTGACACCGAGCGGAAAGATGATGGTGCTCATCAGGGGGAGCACCGGCATGACCGGCGGGACGTCGCACTCGAGAGTCGGTCCGAGCTCGGCCATCGGTCGTCGGTTCATCCGTTCCCTCCCTGAGGTCGACGTCACGAATCCTCGACCGTGATCATACACCCCGCTCCCGCTTCCCCGTGGAGGCGCGTACCCTGGACGGTCGATTGCTTTATCGGCCTGTCCGGGCGGGACCTTTTCCGGTGGACCGTCGAGGGCGCCGGCGCTCGATGCGGTCGGCCATTTCGCTAGAACACTTGAGCTTGCACCCGTGCCGCTGGCCGATCGGTGCGCTGGCGAAGGCGGGCAGAAGGCACGCCACGGCGCGGGCTGGGTCACGCGGAGTGGACGGAGCGAGTGGTCACCTGTCCGCGCCGCACCGCCCGCACCGAGACGGGGGTCGAACGGGCTCGGCGACGCCCTCTCCATACTCCTGGGCCTGGTCGCGAGGAGCACTTGCGCTGGGCCCCGAAATGGCGGACACTCCGCACCTTACTCGACATCCTGGTGATGCGAGGAAGCAGCGCAGGCGCGTCCCCCCCAGCCGGTCGGGCCCGTGGCCCGCTCGGCTTTATTGCGTGTGTGGGGCACATCCGCAGGAGGGTTCCTTGAGCCGTGCTCGCAGTGTCGCGTCTTCCCGCAGCCCCCTGAGCCGTTGCCTCGGCACGCTCGCCTGTCTGGTCCTCCTCGCCGCCGGCTGCCACCGAGCCGGCTCCACGGCGCAGCGTGCCGCGTCGGGCGAGCCGGACCGCACCGTCCTTCCGATCGCGGAGCCGGCTTATCCCGCGATCGCCGAGATGGACGCGAGGAAGGCGAAGGCACCGGCCAGGTTCGAGGTGAACGCGCCGCAGGGCGCGCCGAACGTCGTCATCGTGCTCATCGACGACACCGGGTTTGGACAGTCCTCGGCCTTCGGCGGCCCGATCCACACGCCGACCCTCGAGCGACTCGCGTCGCGCGGACTGCGATTCAACCGCTTCCATACGACGGCGCTCTGCTCCCCCACGCGGACCGCGCTCCTCACGGGCCGAAACCATCACGTGAACAACGCGGGCGCGATCATGGAGCTCGCGACCGGCTTCCCCGGGAACACGGGGGTGCGGCCGCAAAGCGTCACGCCGCTCGCGCAGATCCTCCGCATGAACGGCTACAGCACCGCGGCGTTCGGGAAGTACCACGAGACCGCGCCGTGGGAGGTGTCGGTGTCGGGCCCGTACGATCGCTGGCCGACGGGCTCCGGCTTCGACAAGTTCTACGGATTCATCGGCGGGGAGACGAACCAGTGGGCGCCGGCGATCTACGACGGCGTGACGCGCGTGGAGCACGCGGCGGACCCGAACTACCACTTCACGACCGACATGACGAACCAGGCGATCGCGTGGACCCGGTTCCAGCAGTCCCTCACTCCGGACAAACCCTTCTACATCTACTTCGCCACCGGCGCGACCCACGCGCCGCACCACGTGCCGAAGGAATGGATCGACAAGTACAAGGGCAAGTTCGACCAGGGCTGGGACAAGCTGCGCGAGGAGACGCTCGCGCGCCAGATCCAGCTCGGCGTCGTGCCGCCGAACACGAAGCTCACGGCCCGGCCGGCGGAGATCCCGGCGTGGGATCCGCTCTCGCCCGATCAGAAGCGGCTCCTCACGCGCCAGATGGAGACCTTCGCCGGGTTCGCGGAGCACACGGATCATGAGGTGGGCCGTCTCGTCCAGGCGCTCGAGGACATTGGCGAGCTCGACGACACGCTCTTCTTCTACATCTGGGGCGACAACGGCGCGAGCGCCGAGGGCGGGCCGGAGGGCTCGTACAACGAGATGCTGGCGCTGAACGGCATCGTGAGCGACCTCTCATCCCAGATCGGACACATCGACGAGTGGGGCGGCCCGATGACGTTCCCCCACTACTCGATCGGCTGGGCGCACGCGGGGAACACGCCCTTCCAGTGGACGAAGCAGGTCGCGTCCCACTTCGGCGGAACCCGGAATCCGATGGTGGTCCACTGGCCCGCGCGGATCCAGAACGCTCACGGCGAAGTGCGGTCCCAGTTCCATCACGTGATCGACGTCGCGCCGACCGCGCTCGAGGCGGCGGGGCTTCCGGAGCCGACCTTCGTCAACGGCGTGAAGCAGCGGCCCATGGACGGCGTCTCGATGCGGTACGCGTTCGACGATCCAAAGGCGAAGGACCGCCGCACGACTCAGTACTTCGAGATGTTCGGGAACCGGGCCATCTATCACGAGGGATGGGTCGCGGCCACGCGCCACTCGATTCCGTGGCTCATGGTGCCGCTCCCGAGCTTTGCCGAGGACCGCTGGGAGCTCTATCACGTGGACGAGGACTTCAGCCAGGCGAACGATCTCGCGGCGAAGAACCCGCAGAAGCTGAAGGAGCTCCAGGGAGTGTTCGAGAAGGAAGCGATCCGGAACCACGTCTTCCCTCTCGACGACCGCCGCTCGGAACGGTTCGACGCCGCGATCGCGGGACGGCCCGATCTCATGGGCCCGCGCAACTCGCTCACGCTGTACGAGGGGATGCACGGGATCGCGGAGAACGCCTTCCTCAACGTGAAGGGGCGCTCGTACTCGATCACGGCGGAGGTGGAAGTTCCGGCGGGCGGCGCGAACGGCGTGATCATCGCCCAGGCAGGACGGTTCGGGGGCTGGTCGCTCTACATGAAGGGCGGACGCGTGCACCACGTCTACAACTTCGGGGGCCTGGAACGAACCACGGCGTCCTCGCCCACGGCGCTCGCGCCCGGGAAACACACCGTGCGGTACGACTTCGCCTATGCAGGCGGCAAGCCGGGCTCCGGCGGAGTGAGCCGCCTCAGCGTGGACGGGAAGCCGGTGGCCGAGGCGCTCGTTCCGAAGACGATGCCGTACGTCTACTCCGCCGATGAGGGCGTCGACGTCGGAATGGACAACGAGACGCCGGTGACGGAGGAGTACAAGCAAGGTGACAACCGATTCACGGGAAAGATCTTGAAAGTGACGATCGAAAGGCCGCAGGCGTCCTAACCCGAACGAAAGGAACGGAACCATGAGGTCGAGAAAATCCTGGATCCCGATCTTCGCTCTCGCATTCGCGCTCGCGGGCGCGGCTTCGCGGTCTGAGGCTCGCGAGATCTACATCTCACCGATGTTCGGCTACACGACCGCGGGAAGCCTCGATCTGGGCGAGGCGGATCTCGACGACGTGAAGATCGAGGGCGGCCTCACCTGGGGCGGCCAGCTCGGCTTCTCGGCGAGCCCCGGTTTCACGTTCGAGGCTTCGTACATGCAGCAAGAGACCGAACTCAGCATCAATGGCGACAACATCAACCCGAGCGCCGAGAGGGCCTTTGAGCTCCAGGTCGCCCAGCTCCACGGCAACTTCCTCTTCGAGAAGATCGGCTATGGCAGCACGACCCGTCCCTACTTCCTGCTCGGCCTCGGCGCGACGTTCTTCAATCCGTCCGGCGACTTCGACACCGAGTCGCGCTTCTCGTTCTCGATCGGCGCGGGCGTGAAGATCGAGGCGAGCGAGAAGATCGGGCTCAAGATCCAGGGCAAGTACAACCCGACGTACCTCGATGAGGATTACGGCGGTGTGTGGTGCGATCCGTTCTACTGCTACCAGGTGTCCGATCCGGACTATCTGGATCAGGGCGAGTTCGCAGCGGGCCTCACGTACAAGCTCGGAAGCGATTGATCTCCCGGCGCCGGGCGGCGCCGAAGAAAAGAGACGAGGGCCGGTCGCGCGATGGATGCGCGCCGGCCCTCGTCGTTTGCGATGCGGCCTGGTGGCGGCGGCCGATCCGGCCCGGCCGCCTGTCGCGGCTCGCTAGTTTGCCAGCGGAATCTCCTGCGCCAGCTCGTAGTTCACCACCGCGCGGATCTTGTTCTCGACCTGGTAGTAGCGGGCGACCTTCACCTCGGGCAGCACCTTCCGGAACTTGGGCGTGTAGCTCGTCATGAGCTGGATCCGATCCTTCTCGATCGCGAGGAACGAATCCATGATCCCCTTCGCGGCGGGATCGGTCATCGCCCCGTAGCTCGTCGCGTAGTCCTTGATGAGCTTCATCGTCCGGTCGTTCAGGGCGGTGAGCTCCTTCTGGTAGGTCTCGTAGACCGGCCAGAACGCGGCGCCTTCCTTCTCCGTGAGCTTCATCGCCTCGGCGACGATCAGCTTCTTGTCGGCGCGCAGCTTGTCCCGGAGCATCTCCATGTTGTCGGCCGGCTTGTCGGCCGTGGCCGGGGGCGGCGTCGTTGCGGGGGCCGAGGTCGTTCCCTCCTGGGCAAACGCAGGGGACGCAAAGGCGAGCGCCGCCGCGAGCGCGAGCAGTGTCTTCATGCCGATCCTCCTTACTAGGGGTGGGTGGAGCGAGCCCGATCCGGGCTGCGAGAAGACCGGAAGGGTATCACGGGCGATGCCGTGCACGAAGGACGGGAGTGCGGAGGAGTTCTCCGCGGGTGATGTCGAGGGGGAGTGGAGGTGCAGGGAGAGGCGGAACAGCGTGCGACGGATGACACCCCCGCGTCGGCTAGCCGCCCCACCGTGGGGCTCCCTGCACCGGACCCTCCGTTGTCCGAAACGCAGATGGGCCACCAAGGGGGTGCATTCGGTGGCCCATCCATCCGCTTGCTGCTCGGTCCGCGGGGGTTCGCCCGCTCCCGCGGACTTGCTGCGGGTCCTGCTTACCAGCCGGCCTTTCCTCCGCCGCCTCCGGCGAACGCGATCGCGATCAGGATGACGATGGCTTCCATTCTTGATTCACCTCCTTCGTCTGGTTCGGGGTTCGGTTCGTCTCACCGGCACTGCCACTGCGTTCGTCCGTTACCAGCCAGCCTTGCCACCACCGCCACCAGCGAAGGACACCGCGATCAGGATCAGGGCGAGTTCGAGCATGTTTCACCTCACAGGTTGGAAGTTCGTTTCTCACTTCGTTTTGCTCGTCTTCACGAGCGCGCTGACGGGAACTGGCTAGAGCAGCGGTCGTGCCACTTGCAATGGCCCCGATGAAGATCGATGTAAGCTGAAGCCAAGCAATTAATTGGAGAGTTGCGGTTTGCGATGGTCGACAGGCGGGTGAAGCGCTCAGAGTGTCGCCATATTTGGACGTTTTAGGCGCCACACCTCAAGCCAATGAGTTTAAAGCAGTTATCTAAGTAATCAAATGTTGACTGCTAGTGTCGGGCGCGCTTGTCTCCTCGAGCCGATCTAGGCGGCCCGAGCCGGATCAGGGGGTAGGTCGGTGGTATCGGGTGCGGCGGGCGCTGCGGGTGCGGCGGGCGCTGCGGGTGCGGCGGGCGCTGCGGATTCGGCAGCGGGCACGGCCAGTGGAGTGGGTGCCACAGGGGTTACGGACGGGTGCGCCGGAGGAGCCGGCATCGCTTGGCGCGTCTCGAACGCGGCCGGTACGGGGATCCAGACCCGGTACGCGAGCCCCTCTCCCAGGTGGACCTCGAACGCTCCCCCGTGCCCGGCGGCCACGAGACCGGCCATCGTGGACGCGACCGATGCCGTTCCACCCGGGGAGTCCCCATCCGGGGAGCCGGCTGCCGCACCGTCCCCCTGCTCCGGCCGGGCACCGGCGATGAGGATCTCGACTCCGGAGGAAGTCCGGCGAGCCTCGAGCACGACCTTGGTGGCGCCAGGAGCGCGCTCCACGAGATCGAGCGCGAGCGCCTCGACGGCGCGGGCGAGAAGGCGCGGGTCGGCGTGCGGGTGGATCAGGCCGGGCTCCACCGAGAGCTCGACCATCTGCCGGCGCTCGGACGCGACCGGGATCAGCATCGTCGCGGCCTGCTCCATCAGGTTTCCGATATCGACCGACGCGGGTGAGAGGGCCTGGTCTCCTCGCCCGAGCAAGGCCACCGTGGAGAGATCCTGGCCCAGGCGCGTCAGCCCTCGCGAGGCCCGGCGGATGGCGAGAAGTCCTTCGCGCTGCGGACTGGAGAGATCCCCGAGCGCGCCGTCCGCCACGAGGTCCGTGATCGTGTACACGGTCTCGGCGGGGTCGAGCACGCGCCGTCCCACCGAGGCGAGAAGCGCGGTTCGCGCGCGCTCCCTCTCCGACCACACACCGATCTCCTCCGCGTGCGCGCGCTCCTGGGCACGGCGCTGCCGGCGCACCGCGAGGGCCACGACCCCTCCGCAGACGAGCGCGAGCGCCACCCCCACGCCGGCGGCGCGCACGAGATCGGCTTCGAGCTTGGCGAGCGGAGAGGCGTCGGATCCAATGGCGCGGGTGAGCACGTATCCCAGGTTCCGGCCCCCGACCGCGGGGCCCTGGATCTCGCGCCTCACCGCGAGATATCGCCTGCCGCCGGCGGAGACGACCGGGGCGTCCGCGTCCTTCGCCACGCCCCACGTGGGCTCGGAGAGACGCTGGGCCAGCGCCTTGCGAAGCGGCGAGGGGACGAGCGTGGTCGCGGCGATGTCGCGCCCGATCGTGAGCGTGAGGTCGGCCTCGGTCGCGGTCTTGAGCTTGCCCCCCAGCTCGCCGTCCACCTGCCTGCCGAGCAGGAGCGTTCCGACGAGAACGCCGCCCGCGGAGATCGGCACCGCCGACACGCGGTAGATCCCCTCCCGCTCGACCAGGTAGCCCGATCCGACCTTGCCCTGGAGCGCCGCGCGCACGAACGGCGCCTCGCTCGGATCGACGGCGCCGACACCGGGCTCGGCGGCCCGGCCGAGGAGCTTCCCGCGCGGGTTCGTGACCGCGAACACGGGCACGTCGGCCTCCCGCTGGAAGTCCCGGAGCACCGCGTCCAGCGCCTCGCGGTACTCCGGATTCGCGCGCGACGCGCTCGGGAGCGTGAGCACCGCGTAGAACTTCGGATCGCGCGCGATCACGGCGCCGAGGCGGGCGAGCTGTTCCGCCTGCTCGTCGAGCGCCTGTTCCACCGCGGGAGCGACCCGGAGGAGCGCGGCCGCCGCCTCGCGGTCGGAGGCGTTCTCGGGATGGCGCGAGAGCGCGAGCAGCGCCCACCCCACGGCTCCGAGCATCGGAACCAGCGCGAGCGCGAAGATCCACCAGGTCAGCGAAGGACTCGGACGAGAGGACGTCGAAACGGACATGACGCATTCCCCGAAGGAGCGCGATGGCGACCGGAACCCCGGTTCCGAGATCGGCCAGAACCGGCCGTTCTCAAGCGCGTTCGAGGGTCGGAGCGTGTTGTACACTCGGCGGATGCCCGCCTTCGAGAGCGCCCCCGAAGCCCTGCCGGACCGCACCGCCGGCGCCGCCCCGCCGGACGCCGCGGCCCCCTCCGGCTCGGCGCCCATCCGGCGCGGCGACACCCTGGAGATCGAGGTCCTAGACCTCGCCTTCGGCGGCCGGGCGCTCGCGCGGATCGACGGCTTCGTGGTCTTCGTGGAGAACGCGCTCCCGGGGGACCGCGTGACCGCGACGGTCTACCGGAAGCACCGCCGGTACGCGGAGGCCCGCGCGCTGCGCGTGCTCCGTCCGGCCGCCACCCGCGTCGAGCCCCGCTGCGAGCACGTGCCGGTCTGCGGCGGGTGCCGCACGCAGGATCTCGCCTACGAGGAGCAGATCCGCCACAAGGAGCGGCAGGTCGAGGCCGCGCTCGAGCACCTCGGCGGGCTGCGGGTCCCTTTGCGCCCGACGATCCCCGCGCCGCGGCTCTTCCATTACCGGAACAAGATGGAGTACTCGTTCGCGCAGGACGCCTCGGGGCGGCTCGCGCTCGGGCTCCACGTGCGCGGCTTCTTCGACCGCACGTTCGACCTCATGCGCTGCCACATCGCGACCCCGGTCTCGAGCCGCATCGTCGCGTTCGTGCGCGATGCCGCCCGCCGCGAGGGCCTCACCGCGTACGACACGCGGCGCCATGAGGGACTTCTCCGGTATCTCGCCATTCGCGAGGGCATCCGCACCGGCGAGGTGATGGTGAACTTCGTCGCGACCGAGCCGCATCCGTTCTTCGAGCGGATCGCGCCCGCGATCGTCCGCGCGTTTCCGCGGGTCCGGAGCGTTCTCCTGAACCTCACGCGGCGCCGCGCGCAGGTCGCCACGGGTGAAGAAGAGAGGATTCTCGCGGGGAGCCCGACGATCCTCGAGACCCTGGGCGGGCTCACGTTCGAGATCTCCTCGAGCTCCTTCTTCCAGACGAACACGGAACAGGCGGAGCGGCTCCTCGAGGTCGCGATCGAAGGGCTCGGGCTGACGGGAGCGGAACGCGTGCTCGACGTGTACTCCGGCACGGGAACCTTCACGCTGCCGATCGCGAAGCACGCCCGTGAGGCGATCGGGATCGAGTCCTCGGACGTCGCCGTACGGGACGCCGAGCGGAACGCGAAGCGAAACGGGATCGCCAACGCGCGATTCTGGACGGGGGAGGCGATGGAGATCCTGCGCGATCGGTTCGGGCTCGGAACGCCCCAGGGGGGAGGCCGGGGCACGAGCCGCGCGCCAGCCCCCGGCGGCTCCATGCGCCCCGGGACCGGCGTCCTCCGCGCCGACGCCGGCGGGGGCGCCCTCCACGACATCGATGCCGTGCTCGTCGATCCGCCGCGCGCGGGGCTCCATCCCGGCGTCGTGAGCCGGCTCATCCATCTCGGCGCGCCGCGCCTCGTCTATGTCTCCTGCAATCCCAGCACGCTCGGCCGCGATCTGGCGCTCCTCTGCGAGCGCCGCTACCGTCCGCTCTGGGTCCGGGCCGTGGACATGTTTCCGCACACGTCCCACATCGAATGCGTCGCGGTACTGGAGCGCACCCCATCCGCATCACCACAGGAATCGATCCCATGACCGACACGCTCACGGCATTCGCTTCTCCCGTTCGGGAAACGAAGCTCTCGAACGGCCTCACGGTTCTCGTCCAGCCGGTCCACACCGCCCCGGTCGTCTCCTTCATGGTCTGGTACAAGGTGGGCTCGCGAAACGAGAACGCGGGGATCACGGGCATCTCGCACCTCCTCGAGCACATGATGTTCAAGGGCACGCCGCGCTACGGGAAGGGCGAGATCGCCCGCACGCTTCAAAGACACGGCGCCTCCTTCAACGCGGGGACCTCGCTCGACTACACCTGCTACTACGAAGTGCTCGCGAAGGATCGCCTCGAGATCGCGATGGACATCGAGGCGGACCGGATGGTGAACGCGTCGATCCCCGAGGAGGAGCACCGCCTCGAGATGACGGTGGTCCGTTCCGAGCTCGAGCGGAACGAGGACAATCCGCACCGCGCGCTCTACCAGGAGACCTTCGCGCAGGCCTTCCAGGCACACCCCTACCACTGGCCGACGATCGGCTGGCGCACGGACGTGGAGCAGATCACGACCGAGGAGATCCGCGACTACTACCGCACCCACTACGTGCCGAACAACGCCACGGTGGTCGTGGTGGGCGACGTTCCGGCGGACCGGGCGCTCGATCTGGTGGAGCGGTCCTTCGGCGGGATCCCGAAAGGGCCCGAGCCCCCGCCCATGCGCATCGTGGAGCCGCCGCAGCGCGGCGAGCGCCGGTTCAAGCTCCGGAAATCGGGCGATACGCGCTACCTCATGGTGTCCTGGCGCAATCCCGCGCTCGTGCACCCGGACAACTACGCGCTCGACGTCCTCAGCATGATCCTGGGACACGGCCGCACGTCCCGGCTCTACCGCGCCCTGGTCGAGGGGAAGCTCGCGACCGAGGTCGACGCCGGGAACGAGACGGCCCGCGACCCGTTCCTCCTCATCGCGCGCGCCACGGTGGCGCCGGGCGCGACGCTCGATCAGGTGGAGCAGGGACTCTATCGCGAGGTGGAGCGGCTCCAGCGGGAGCCCGCCACCGACGCCGAGATGAGCCGGGCGAAGCGCCAGGTGGAGGCGTCGTTCGTGTACGCGAAGGACTCGATCCGGAGCCTGGCGCAGCAACTGGGGTACTTCGAGACGGTGGCCACCTACCGATACCTGGAAACCTACCTCGACCACGTCCGGGCCGTGGGAACGGATGAAGTGCAACGCGTGGCGCGCGAGTACCTTACCGAGGAGACGCGCACCGTCGGGCACTACGATCCCGTTCCCGGGGAGGCCCCATGACGCCCGATCCGATCGTCGAGACCGCCGTGGCCGTGACCGTCGAGACCAGCCGGGTGGTCCTTCCGAACGGCCTGGTCCTGATCGTTCGCGAGAACCACGCGAACCCGTCCATCGCGCTCCAGGGACTCGTGAAGGCCGGCGCGCTCTTCGATCCGCCCGGGAAGAGCGGGCTCGGCGCGTTCGTCGCGGCCATGCTCGACCAGGGCACCGCCACGCGAACCGCGTTCGAGCAGGCCTCGGCCGTCGAGAGCCTGGGCGCGTCCCTCCGATTCGAGGGAGGCTCCGAGACCGTCTCGTTCCACGGGAACATGCTGTCCGGAGACCTGGAGGAAGTGCTCGCCGCGCTCGCGGACGCGCTCCGCAATCCCGTGTTCCCGCCCGAGCCGATCGAGCAGATCCGGGGCGAGCTCGTGAACGAGTACCGGATCGCGGAGAACAACACGTCCAGCGTCGCGGCCCGGCGCGCGAACGAGCTCCTCTATCCCTCGGAGCATCCGTATCACCATCCGCCCGCGGGAACGGAGTCCTCGCTCCTCGCGATCACGCGCGACGACCTCGCCGGGTTCCACGCGCGCCACTACGGCCCCGAGCGGACGCTGCTCGTGCTCGTGGGAGACGTGACGGCGGCCCGGGCATCGGAGCTCGTCGAGGCGGCGTTCGGGTCGTGGGAGCGCGCGAAGGACGCGCCGCCCTTCCGCGTTCCCGGCGTGCCCGCGCCCAAGGCGCCGCGCACGATGGCGGTGCCGCGCCCCGGAAAGTCGCAGACCGATGTCGTCGTCGCGCTCCCCGGCGTGGCCCGCACCGATCCCGACTTCTACGCCGCCATGATGATGAACTACGTGCTCGGCGGCGCGTCGCTCTCCAGCCGGCTCATGGACAGCCTTCGCGACCGCGAAGGGCTCGTCTACGGCGTCTACTCCGGCCTGATGTCGGGGATCGGCGCGGGACCGATCCAGATCCGCGCGGGGACGAACCCGGCCAACGCGGGACGCGCGACCGCCGCGATCCTGGAGGAGATCTCGAAGCTCCACCGGGACGGACCGACGGAGCAGGAGATGGAAGAGGCGAAGGGCTATCTCACGGGCGTCTTCCCCGTCCGGCTCGAGACGAATGCCGGCGTCGCGGGACAGCTCCTCACGGCCGAGCTCTACGGACTCGGGCTCGACTACATCGAGCGCTACCTCTCGATCATCCGCGGCGTCACACGGGATCAGGCGCACCAGGCCGCGCGGAAGTTCCTGCGCACCGAGGCGTACGCGCTGGTCACCGCGGGACCCGTCGAGGAGGGCGCCGTTGCGAGCTGATCGCCCCGCGATCCTCACGACGGCAGGATGCCTGGCGCTCGCGGGGATGCTCGCGGTCACGGTCCTCCTCTCGGCGGCCACGCCCGCCGATGCGGCCGTCCACGTTCCGCGCACGCACCGCACGATCCAGGCCGGAATCGACGCGGCCTCGGCCGGCGACACGATCTTCGTGTCTCCCGGGACCTACACGGGCCCATTCACGATCAAGAAGAAGGTCCTCCTCTTCGGCGCTCAAGGCCCGGACACGACGATCCTCGACGGCGGCGACGCCGCGCGTGTTCTCTCGGTGGAGGGCGTCTCGGGCGGCGGCATCGTCGGATTCACGATTCGCCGCGGGCGATCCAATTCGGGAGGCGGCATCCACATCGTCCGCTCCTCGGGCTTCCTCGTGGCGGGAAACATCCTCGAGAAGAACTGGGAGAGCGCGATCTCGATCTGGCAGTCGGAGAACGTGGACGTGCGCGACTGCCGGTTCATCGAGAACCAGGGGAGCGCCATCACGATGACCTCGTCCACGGGTCTCATCCGCTCGTGCGAATTCCTGAGGAACCGCGGGAACTCGGGCGGCGCGATCGCGCTCGTCTCCTCGCGGATCCTCTTCCCGATCCGCGGGTGCAACTTCGAAGGAAATCACGCGGACGGAGCGAACGGCGGCGCGATCCTCGCCGATTCGTCCGAGGCGCTCGTCCTCGAGGGCTGGTTCGAGAAGAACACGGCCAAGCTCGCGGGGGGCGCCGTCGCGGTCGTGCGCGGATCGCGCGTGACGCTCTCCCGCAGCCGGTTCACCGAGAACGAAGCCTCCACGGGCGGGGCCGTCCAGGTCGATCAGGCGACGTTGACCGCGGGACTCTGCGTGTTCGATCTGAACCGCGCGAAGGGCGCCGCGGGAGCGGCGATGACGATCGTCGGAAGAGGTCCCGCGGGCGTGAATCCCACCATCCAGAGCAACACCTTCTACCGGAACGCCGCCGCCGAGGGCGGTGGCACCATCTGGGCCGCGGAACGGGTCTCGCCCGAGATCGTGAAGAACATCTTCGTCATGGCGCCCCAGCAGAGGACGTTCGTGGGAATCCAGCAGTCCACGCCGCACTTCGAGTGCAACCTGGTTCACGATCCGAGCGGGGCGGCGCTGGCGAGCCTGCCGTCCGCGGACACCCTCGTCGGCGATCCTCTGTTCTGCGACGAAGCGAAGGGGGACTTCTACCTCCGGGACCTCTCCCCCGCGGTCCTCGCGAGCTGCGGCCCGATCGGCGCGCTCCCGAAGAAGTGCGCCAGCTTCAAGATGGTCCCCTCGAAGTAAACGGTCCCTCGGGATTTCCGGTCCAATCAGAGTACGTCCGGGGCGAACCGGGACGGGTTTCGCGTTTCGCCCGACCGGACGCTGGAACTTCGCGTCGCCCTTGCCGGTACACGAAATGGAGGCCGGGGGGCACTGCCGGGAAGACCCAGCCGATCCCAACCAGTTCAAGGAGGAAACCATGAACACGAAGGTCGCCCGCTGGCCCCTGCTGGGTCTGGCGGCAGGGTCCCTGTGCCTGGCGCTCTCGGCGGCGCCCGCGGTGGCCCACCCACACGAGGAGGACGACGCTCACTCGACGCCGCCGCGCGTCCGCGTCGATCGCGGCCACAGCGGTGAGGAAGCCCAGGTCCAGGGGGGCTATCTCGGCGTCCGTGTCCAGGACATCGACCCCGAGCTGAAGCAGGCCCGGGATCTCCCGAGCACCGAGGGAGCCCTCGTGAACCGCGTGGAGGATGAGAGCCCGGCCGAGAAAGCCGGCCTGAAGCGCGGCGACGTGATCGTGCGTCTCGACGGCGAGGAGATCGAGGACTCCGCCGAGCTGATCCGCGAGATGCGCGAGAAGAAGCCGGGCGCGACGATCCAGATCGCGGCCGTCCGTGCGGGCGAGCGCAAGAACTTCGAGGTCACGCTCGGCACCCGCCCCCCGCAGCGCTACGGAGACGTGACGCGCTGGCACGTGAGGGAACTGGACGACCTGCCCGAGCGGATGGAGCGGATCCGGGTGGGCCGGGACGAGGTCCGCCGCCAGCTGGATGACCTGGAGCGCGAGGTCCAGAGCTTGCAGGAAGAAGTCCGGGAACTGCGGGAAGAGCTCCGGGCCCGGAACGAGAGCCGAGAAGACTAACGGTACCCGGCAGTTACGGGCGGCACGACCGGGGGCCCTGGCCCGAAGAACACCCCGGCGGGCCGCCCGTGTAGTTCTTGGGCGGTTGGGATGGGTTTGGGGGTTGGCCGCGATCCAGAGGATGTGGTAAGATCCTTGTTGCCGGACACCTCCAACGGCATGAAGCCTCACTTTCCGCTTCATATCGGCCTGCCCAGTCCGATAACCCTGGAGGGGGCAATCGTTTGCCCCCGTTTCACCCGCCGACAGGGAAGTCAACGGATGAGGGCTAACTAGCGATGCTCAAACAACCTGTGGTCCGATCTGCGGCGCTGGTCCTGGGGGCGCTGTTCCTGCTGGAAGGCTCCGCCCTGACGGAGGCCCGCGGCCAGGGGGTCGACCCCGCCCTGCCGGCCTCCGCCGGGACGTCTTCCGGAGGGGCGTCCGCCCCGAGCCTCGGCGCGGGCACGGTCCTGCTGGCCGCCGCCCCGACCGCCTCGACGACCAAGAAGCGCCGGAAGCGGTCCACCCGGAAGCGCCGCCGGCCCGCTCCGCTACGCCTCCCGGCCGTCACCCCGTACGGCATTCCGCGCCTCAACGTGAAGGCCGCGTACGTGGTCGACGCCACGAACAACCGGGTCCTCTTCACCAAGAACCCGGAGCAGGTGCTTCCGATCGCGAGCCTCACCAAGCTCGTCACGGCGATGGTGTTCCTCCAGACGGATCCCGACTGGGATCGCGTGATCGAGATGACCCCCGAAGACATCCGGAATTCCAGCAAGACCCGGATCCGCTCCCGGGAGGAGATCACGGTGCGCGACCTCTTCCACATGTCGCTCATGTCGTCGGACAACGCGGCGACCAAGGCGCTCGTCCGCACGTGCGGCGTCGGACACATCGACTTCATCTCGAGGATGAACTCGATGGCCGATTCGCTGGGACTCTCCGGCTCCCACTTCGTGGAGCCCACGGGCCTGAGCGAGCGGAACGTCTCGACCGCGCAGGACATGGCGAAGATCCTGAACCTCGCTTCCCAGGACCCCGTGATCGGCGCGATCACGCAGAAGACCGAGTACAAGTTCGTCTCGAACAAGAAGCTCCATCAGCTCGTCAACACGAACCGGCTGCTCCGTGCCAGCCAGTGGACCGTCACGAGCGGCAAGACCGGATTCATCCGTGAAGCCGGCTACTGCCTCGTCACGAACGTCAAGGCCCCGACCGGCGCCGACATCACCGCGGTGGTGCTCGGCGCTCCGAGCAACGCTCTGCGCTTTGCCGAAGCGAGACGCATTCTCGACTGGACCTTCCGCTTCGGACTGTCCCGAACCGAGACCCTGGAGACGGATTAGTTGCCGCGGCTCCCAGGAACGCGCCTCGAACGCGCTTTCCGGGGGCTCGACGTCATCCAGATCGTCGTCTCGAGCGCCGCGATCCTCGTCGCGGGCTTCCTCTCCTCGGGCGCCGCGTTCCTCGGCGCGGCATTCGCGGGCGCGATGCTCGTGGGCGCCGCCCTCGCCGAGCCGGGGACGCAGGGATCCGCGGCGGCCTCGGCAAAGCCTCCCTCCTCCGATGACCGGGTCATGCCGGTGGCCGGCGCGTTCGTCTACCCGGTGGGCGACGAGCTCGACTTCAAGAAGGCCGCGTCCGGCTCCGCATACGGGTGGTACGTCTCCGATCCCTACCTCGCGCTTCGGGGCTCGAAGAAGCAGCGCATGCACTACGGCGTCGATCTCTCGTGCGGACGCGGAGGCGATCCGGTGCGGGCGATCGGATCGGGCGTCGTGATGGTCGCGGACGCGAACGCGCTCGTGAAGGTCGTGACGAAGAAGCGCGTGAAGGTGGCGGTGACTCCGAAGGAGGGCGCCGGCGCGAAGGGCGCGAAGGCTGCGAAGGGCGGGAAGAGTGCGAAGGGCGCGAAGCCGAAGAAGACCTACAAGACCGTCACGAAGACGCGCACCACCTGGAAGTGGCGGACCGGCTGGGGCAACTACGTGGTCCTCCGGCATCTCCTCCCGAACGGGGAGACCGTGTACTCGCTCTACGCGCACCTCGCGCCGAAGTCGGTGACGGTGAAGACGGGAGACATCGTCGTGGCGGGCGAGCCGATCGGCAAGGTCGGGAAGTCCGGGCGCGCGAGCTCGCCCCACCTCCACCTCGAGCTGCGGCGCAACGCTCCCGCGGACGAGGGCGAGGAGGATGGGGACGCCGACGAGGACGAGGGCGCGGATGCCGATGCGGTTGCGGTTGCGGTTGCCGAGCGGTCCACGGTCCAGTCGCGCACGTTCGCGAGGCTCGACACGGTGGATCCGCTCGCATTCCTGGACGGCCACGTTCGCCGGTACGAGGATCTCGAGCCGGGATCCTGGGAAGCTCGCTACGCGCTCGCGGCATGCCGGGACGGTCTCGCGTTCGCGGAGGGGGACGAGTTCGAGCCCGACGATGCGGTGACCCGCGGGGATTACTACGCCTCGCTCGTGTCCGCGTTCGGCCTGTCCACCGCGTTCCCGTCGCGGGACTGGTCCTCGACCCTGGCTTCTCTCGTGGACGCGGGGGTGGTGAGCGGTGAGGCCGCGCGTGTCGAGCGGGAGCGCGAGACCGTGACGCGATCCGAGGCGCTCGAGATCCTGCTGCGGTGCCTGGACCGCCACCGGGCTCGTGCCCACAACCTGGGCTCGCTCGACGCCATGGCCGTGTCGCGGGACTTCAACCGCCATTTCGCGGGGAGCGACGCGGCGGACCGAGCGGAGCGCGAAGCGAAGGCGGCGGCCGAGGAGGAGACGCGCCTCAAGAAGAAGGCCGAGGCCGATCGCGTTGCGAAGGCACGGAAGCAGGCCAAGGCGGCGGGCAAGAGCCCCTCGCGCGTGAAGTCGAAGTCCGTTCCCGAGGTGAGGCCGGTCCCGATTCTGGACCCGGGGTTCGAGTCGCTCGCCCAGTCGGAGAAGAAGCTGACGCGCGCCGAGGTGTGCCTCCTCCTCGCGAGCGCCATGCGACCCCAGAAGGAGCGCTACTCCGCGCTCCAGCGCGCCGCCATCCGTGTCGCCTCGGTAGGGGTGGCGGAACCCGTCGAGCGGGCGCGATAGGTCCAGGCGGCGGCCAGCTGCCTGCGGTCCGGTAGTCCCCATCGCCGGACCCCGCGGTTCGCTCGCGGGGGTGACGTAGCCCACCCCGCAGGGTAAGGTCGGTCCCCATGCCACACGCGCCACGAACCCTTTCCGTTCCGGCCCCGCTCCTCCTCCTCACGCGAGCGGAGGGAGTCCACGTGTGGGACAGCGCCGGAAGGCGCTACCTCGACGCCACGTCCGGCGCGTTCTGCGCCCAACTCGGCTACTCGCGGCCGGATCTCGTGGAGGCGATGAGCGAGGCGGCGTCCCGCGTGCCGCACGCGAGACCCTCGATTTCCGATTCCGAGCATGCGCGCGCGTACCGCAGGCGGCTCCTCGCGGCCGCGGGCGCGCCGTACAAGCGGGCCGTGCTGACGTCCTCGGGAAGCGAGGCCGTCGACGTCGCGCTGAAGATCGCGCATCGCTACCAGGTCGCGTGCGGGAATCCGGAGCGCACGAGGGTGGCCTACCTCGCCGGCCACTACCATGGCGCGACGCTCGGGGCGCTGAGCGTCACGGGATACTCCACGCGCCGCGCCCCGTACGAGGCCGCGGTCGGTCCCGGTCGCGGCGGCCCATCGGCGTTTTGCGCGCGCTGCTTTCGCGGACTCTCCTATCCGTCGTGCCGCGTCGCGTGCGCCGACGCGGCGGTGGGAACCGAGCCGCCCGCCGCGTTCATCCTCGAGACCATCCCGGGGGCGGGTCTCGGGGTCGTGGTGCCGCCTCCCGGCTACTTGGCCCGCGTGCGCACGCTCTGCGACGGATCGGGGGCGCTCTGGATCGCGGACGAGGTGCTGACCGGATTCGGGAGAACGGGCGCGCTCTTCTCATGGCAGCGGCTCGCGGAGCAGAGCCCCGACGCGAAGGCCGAGCCCGACCTGGTCGTGTTCGGGAAGGGCGCCGGCGCGGGCTACGCTCCCTTGGCCGGCGTGCTGATCGCAGACCGGATCCTCCGTACGCTCGAGCCCGAGGAGTTCCGGCACGTCCAGACGTACGGAGGGAACCCCGTGGCCGCGGCCGTGGGAAGCCGTGTGCTCGACGCGCTGGAGTCCGGGAAACTCTACGAGCGCGTGCGGGAGGCGGAGGCGATCTACCGGGAGGCGTTCGAGCCGCTTCGGGCGCTCGACTCCGTGTTCGACGTGCGCGGCCTCGGCGCTCTCTGGGGAATCGAGCTCGCGGAGAGCCGCGCGGGAGCGCCGTTCCCTCGGGAGGCCGGCGTCGCGGAACGCGTCGCCGCGGCTTGCCGGGAACGGGGCGTTCTCGTGCACGCGGGATCTGGAGTCGTGGACGGCACGAGGGGGGACTTCGTGGTCCTCGCGCCGCCGCTCGTCACGGAGGACGATTCCATCGTGGAGATCGCGACGGCGCTTCGCGATTCCATCGCGCAGGTGACGGGCGCGTGAGGGAATCGCGGCGGCGCTTGCCTTTCCCCAGCCGTTCGGTCGCCCGCGTGCCGTTCGCCCCTCTGCTCCTCGCCGGCTCCGCCCTCGCGGCTTCCGTGCTCGCGTGCGCCGGCTGCGCGAGCTCCGGAGGCGGCGAGAAGCCCGTGGCGGCATCCGGTGTCGTGAGCGTGGCGGCTCCCGGCGCCTGGGGTGCGCCCGCGGCACTCGAATCGCTTCGCGCGGGAGGAGTCGCGGTCCTGGGCGCGGTCCAGGTGGACGAGGTGGATCAGGTGAGGCCGCCCCTGATCGCCGCGCTCGACAGCGTGCTCGCGGCGAGGTGGGCCGGCGTTCCGATCCTGCGCCACGCGCGCGTTCGCGCGGCGCTCGACGACTCGACGGCTCGGCTCCTGCTTCTCGGCTACCAGCTCCATGGGCGCGCCGAGCCCCTGTGGCTGGGCCGCGCGGCGGACGCGCTCGCCGACTCGGCGCGCTACGGCGTCCTCGCGCGCGTCCGAACGAAGCGCGTCCGGACCGAGGATCGCGAGACGGAGCGCGTCGACAGGTCCTCGCGGGGCGTCGAGATCCGCGTCACGATTCTCGAGAGCGACGTGTCGCTGCACCTCTACGATCTCGCGACGCGCGGGCTCGTCTGCTCGGGGGAGATCACGGGGTACGCGGAGCGCGGGGCGCCGTCGGACAGCCTCCCCATGCCGGAGCGGCCACCGCTCCAGGACTGGTCGACGCCGGAGGACCGGGCGCGGGAGGCGATGACCGCCCCCACGATGCTCTATCTCGAGCCGCCGCCTCTCGTCTGGGCGGTCCGGGACGCGATGGCGGCGTTCGCGGATTCGGTGGTCGGTTCCGGGGACCGCGGTGTCCCGCGCGGGCGCTAGGCCGCGGCGTGGAGCCTGGCGCGGGCGCTACATCCGACGCTCAGCCCTCGAGCGCTAGAACCCGATGCTGAGCCCCCCGCTCAACGCGCCCTGGGACACGAAATCGCCCGAGAAGTTGACGAGGCATCCCCCCGAGCTGCAGAAGAGGCTCCCCGAGGAGTTGAAGAAGTTGATGATCCAGCGTCCCTCGAGCCGGAGCCCGAACCGGTCGCTCAACGGCGCGCGGATCCCGGCGCCGAGCGTGCTCGAGAACCGGCTCTCGCCGTCATAGTCCCCCGCCGGGTCGAACCACGTGACGCCCAAGGTCCCGAGCGCGTAGGGACGCAAGCGGCCGGGACGCAAATCGACGTTCCCGCCGAGCTGGAACTCGTGGATGGTCAGGTCGCCCAGGTCGATCTCCGGTGACGGCCCGGCGGGATCGAAGCGAAGACTCGTCTCCTGGCGCGTGTAGAGGAACTCGGCCTGCGCATCCGGCCGGACCCAGAGATCCAGCATGGCCCCGTACAGGAACGCGGCAGGGATCTCGATCTCCCCCTCGCTGCCGCTGAATCCTCCACCGAACTGCCAACCCGCGACGGGCGTGATCTCGACCCGATGGGGATGAACGTCGGCCGCGGTCTGCTCGACCGTGGGCGGCGGAGGTGGGTCGGTGCTCCACTGGGAACGGGCGATGCCGGGAACGAGCGCGAGCGTGGCGGCGATGGCGAGCGTCACCGTGCCGAGAAGCGGAAGGGAACGGAAGAGCATCCAGATCGATGCAAGGGCACCGGCTCGCCGCATCGTGTCTCCTTTCAGAGGTGCTCCCCGGATCCGAACCCAGCTCGCTTGAAAGGAGCCGGAGTTTCCTCAACTTGCCCCGGGGCAAGTAGGCGCGAGACCTTGCTCAACACAACAAACCCAAGAGCAACCTGCTCCAGAACAAGTGGTTATGTCAACTTGGGAATGGGCCGGACGCGCAGCCCTGCGCCGGAGCGACAAACCGCCAGAGGCCACCACTTGCCCCGGGGCAAGTGATTATGTCAACTAGCGCCCTGGCGCACGCTTCGGCTC
>DASTBC010000063.1 GCA_035712245.1 Candidatus Eisenbacteria bacterium | reverse complement strand
GCCTCAACCAATAGATGCCTTCAGTCGGAAGCGGCAGTTCAACTTCTTGTGATCCGGAGAGAAGGCGAAGCTGGTGATGAGCCAAACGCCTTCCTGCCAAGTCGAACATCTCTAGTGACGCCGGCTCGGAACTCGGCAGCGCAAGGACGACACGGATCTGGTTACTCAACGCGCGAACAGACTGAATCGCAAGCGAGAGGGCCGCTGTAGGCGCGACGGACAAGGCTGACGCTCCCGGCGCTCTCGGTCCCGCGAGCCGGATTTCGTCAGTTGCCTGAATCGGCGTCCCATCGAGCGTGAAGCCTTCCAACTGTGCCGTGCTCGAACCTGGTGGAATCCGGAGCGCTCGAGCGTCGACGTGAGCCACGAAGTCCACCAGTCCGTCTCCGTTCACATCCCGCATCAAAGGGCGGGGTCGATCCAAGACCTGAGCGCCCTCGAGACGGATCGACGTCGGGTCGACACGACGCGCGTCAAAGAACCGGTGACTCAGGATCGCTACGGGGAGCACTCCGCCCTGGCCGATGATGTTCTCAGGACTGCCTGGGCGAACGTCGATCGCAACAGTTGACGCGTCGCACGCTGCGCCGAACGCACCGATCTGTCCGTGAGGCCCGGTCGGAGCACAAAGCGAGGACGAGGTGAGGTGGTAGTCACCTCTAAGCGGATCGCAGAAATGAGGATCCACCTCGAGGTTGTCATCAAGGTCACCGCCTTGGTAGCCAGGCCCGTGGTTCATCCATGCGTCGTTGTGGCGGAGGTCAACGTCGGCTCCGACTTCGACTACGAAGCCGGCTGCTCCGTTTCCGGCCGCAATGTTCGCATTGACGGTTCCCGCGCCCGTGAACCGGAATCCATCGCCGCGGTTTAGGACGCTGGTGTTTCGGCTGCAGTCAGCGGGGAGTCTGAGCTCCAACCCGCTCCCGGCGTTTCTCTCGAAGAGACATCCGGAAATGGTCGGCGGTAACGACTCGGCATCGAGGTCCCCGCCGATTTCGAGCCCGGCTCCCAGATTGTCGGAGAACCGCGAGTCCACGACAGTGATGGCAGGCCTGAAGGAACTGCCTTGGAGTTGGAGTCGCGCAGCGGTGCCGCCACAGTCGACGACCTCGACCCTGCTTGCCTCAACGGAGGCAACGTCGACATCGATCCCGCCACGTGATCCCGAACGAATCGTGACCGATTCCAGATCCAGATCGAGGGGCCACGGGGTTCTCACCCTGATGGCGAGACCACACCTCTCGAAAGAGGTGTGCCCGATTTCGACATAAGGCGGAATCAGCGAAACCCAAATGGGGGCTGGGCACCAAGGGCTTCGATTGCGGCGTCGGCGATGTCCCGAAAGCTGCAGTCGTTGAGCCTGAAAAGGTCCCTCGCCACGGCCTGGCGGAGGACGATGGCGCGCTCGAAGTCCGCGAAGGTGCAGCTCTGAAACACGACGCCGCCGTCCGGGCTTGGATTCACGATGACCGCCGTGTCGGCTGGTCCGACGAATGTGCAATCACGCAGTATCAGGTCCCACTCCCTGCCATCGAGGTGCGCCGGCGCTGAAATGAAACGGCACCCCTCGATCGTCGCGGATGGGCCGTAGCCCTGAAGGGTGGCAAACCCCTGGAATTCGCAGGATTCAAAGGGAGGGCGGATGCTGGTGAGTCGAAGCGAGGAGGTGAAGCCGCCCGCGAACCGACACCGGCGCCAAAGGCACCACTGCTGCGACACTCCCTGCGCAACCGGCTCCTTCACGGTCAACCCCTCGATCAAGAGCCTGGGTTGGCTATTCACGGGGCCCGTGTCTTGCGCGAACGAAAGACCGCGAACCTGCGTCCGTTCGAAGCCCTCGTACGCGACGATCGCGCCTTGGAACAAGCAGTTCCTGTAATTGCCCTGCCTGAGATCGACGACAACGTTTTCCTCGTAGCTTCCTGGACCGACGAAGAGCGTGTCGCGATCGGCGCAGGCGTGATTCACGATCAGGCTGTCCACTCCCGCCTGGAACGTGAGCACGTCGCCCGTCCCGTCCGCTTTCAGCACGAACGTCCGCGCCTCGACGACTCGGGAGATCAAGAGGCCAAGAATCAACAGGAGAACGAAGGACGGAGCAGAGTGCTGCCACTCCGGGGTCGACCGTGCCCATTTGCCGAATCGCGGTCGAGGGTGACTCGAGTGACCCTGCTCTGCTTGCGTGGTGGGAAACCAACGTGAGTG
>DASTBC010000062.1 GCA_035712245.1 Candidatus Eisenbacteria bacterium | reverse complement strand
CGCGCGATGGCGCAGCTCCTGCCGCTCCTCGGCCGTGAGCTTGGCGCCGATCGGGACCGGAAGGAGGTCGATGCGGTGGAGCGCGTGCCACGCGACCACGAAGCTCATGGCGTGGGCCGGATCGAACTCCAGGGACACGTGCTCGCCGGCGCCGAGCCCGTGCTCGAAGAGCGCGTCGGCGGATTCCTGCACGGCGGCATCCAGCTCCCGATACGTCCAGGTCCTCCCGCCTCGGCGGATCGCGGGCCGCGCCGGATCGACGTGCGACCAGAACTGCACGGGATCGCGGGTCGTCGCGCTCATGCCGCCTCCCCGATCGAGGCGAGCTCCTCGACGACGAAGGGGAGCTTCCGGAACCAGTGCTCGGTGATGTTCGCGCGCGCGACCGGCAGCATGCCGCCCTCCAGCCGGCCCGCGTCGACGACTCCGGCGAGCGACACGCCCGTCGCGACACCGTGCGCGTGGCGTCCCCGGCCGAGGGACGCGGCGAAGTGGAGGGCGCCGGCGCGGCCGACCTCGCCCTCGAGGAGCGACGTCACGATCACTCCGGCGCCGAACTCCTGGGCCAGGGCGGCGACGGCCCGAGCCGCGTAGAGTCCGCCGAGCACCATCGGCTTCACGACGATCACGTCCGCCGCGCGGGCTTCCAGCAGGCGGCGCGCGCCCGCGGCGTCGATCACGGACTCGTCCGCGGCGATCGGGATCGCGGTGGCCGCGCGAACGCGAGCCATGGACTCGATCGCTCCCACCGGAGCGGGTTGCTCGCAGAGCTCGACGCCGAGAGGCTCCATCGCGCGGAGCGCGGCGATCGCCTCGGCCTCGGACCATGCCTGGTTCGCGTCGACGCGGATCCGCACGTGCGGCCCGATCTCCTCGCGCGCCGCACGCACCCGCCCGACGTCCTCGGCGGGGGCTGCGCCGCCCACCTTGATCTTGATGGTCCCGTACCCGCGCTCGGCGGCCTCGCGCGCCGCACGCGCGGTCTCGGCGGCCGAAAGTCTCGGGATCGCCGCGTTCACCGCGACCTCGCGAAGCGCGCCGTCGCCGCCCAGCATCCGGGCGATCGGCACTCCGGATCCTCGCGCGAGGAGGTCGTGGAGCGCGAGGTCGATCGCGTGCCGCGCGCACGGGCATGCCGCGACCGGAGCGAGGCGGTGCAGATCGGCGATCGCGGCCGCGTATCGCTCGCGTGGAAGACCCACGAGGTACTTCGCCGCGAGCCTCAGGGACGCGACGCTCGAGGCGAAGGTCTCGAGGCCGAAGCCGGGGAACGGCGCGGACTCGCCGAAGCCGACGTGTCCGCCGCGATCGCGGTCCTCCTCGAGCACGAGAAGGGCGCCCTCGCGTGTCGCCACGGGGCCCTCGGCGCTCGGCCACGCGGGGTCCAGCGGGACGGCGTAGGTGGCGAGACGGACGCGCGCGATCATCCGAGCGCGAGCCCCGTGGCGAAGAGGAGCCCGAAGAGGAGGTGGAGCTGCGCGGCATCGATCAGGGCGCGGTTCAGCGACGGGCCGTCCTCGTGCTCGAACACCGTCTGGAGCGTGCGCGTTGCGAGCATGGCGACGCCGAACGGGAGGAGGATCCACGCCGACCGGAGCCCCTGCGCCCAGAGCGCCAGAGGCACGACGAAGGCCGCGCCCAGGAGGGCGGCGAACTCCGCCCGAGCGCCGCCTCGTCCCAGCAGCACGGCCAGCGTCCGCTTCCGCGCCGCGCGATCGGTGTCGACGTCACGGAGGTTGTTCACGACCAGGATTGCGGTGGCGAGCGCGCCGACGGGAATCGCCGCGAGCACCGCCTCGGGGTCCACCGTTCCGGTCTGGACGTAGTACGTCCCGATCACCGCGACGAATCCGAAGAAGAGGAACACGAAGAGGTCGCCGAGCCCCGTGTAGGCGAGAGCCCATGGGCCCGCGGTGTAGGCGAGACCGGCGGCGATCGAGGCGACACCGATCGCGAGGACCGGCCACCCGCGGAGCGCGACCAGATAGGCGCCCGCGACGGTCGCGATCCCGAATGCCATGACGATGCCCGTTCGCACGTCGGAGGCCGTGAGCCATCCCATCGGGAGCACGCGCGGCGGTCCGATCCGCTCCGGCGGGTCCGCGCCCTTCCGGAAATCGAAGAGATCGTTCGCGAGGTTGGTCCCGATCTGAATGGCGATCGCGCCCACGAGCGCCGCGGTCGCGGCGATCGGCTCCAGCGCGCCGTGCCGCCACGCGACCACCGTCCCCACGAGCACCGGCACGAGCGATGCCGAGAGGGTGGGGATCCGGAAGGCGTGGAGCCACGCGCCCGACCGTGACGGCGGGACGCGTGTCACACGCTGGGGCGTGATGGCCGGCGCCTTCTCAGGGGAGACGGCGGAACTTGTCGAACCGGGGCTTTCGGCGTTCAAGGTAGGCGTCCCGGCCCTCCTGGGCCTCTTCGGTCATGTAGTAGAGAAGCGTCGCGTTTCCCGCGAGCTCCTGGAGTCCCGCCTGTCCGTCGCAGTCGGCGTTCATGGCGGCCTTGATACAGCGAAGCGCGAGCGGGCTCATCGCGAGCATCTCGCGGCACCACGCCACGGTCTCCTCCTCGAGGCGCTCGAGGGGAACGACCGTGTTCACGAGCCCCATCGCGAGCGCCTGCTGCGCGTCGTACTGGCGGCACAGGAACCAGATCTCACGCGCCTTCTTCTGCCCCACGATGCGCGCGAGGTACGAGGAGCCGAAGCCGCCGTCGAAGGAGCCCACCTTGGGGCCGGTCTGTCCGAAGCGCGCATTCTCGGCGGCAATGGTGAGGTCGCACACGACGTGGAGCACGTGGCCGCCTCCGATCGCGTAGCCCGCGACCATCGCCACGACCGGTTTCGGAATCGCGCGAATGCGCTTCTGGAGATCGAGCACGTTGAGCCGCGGCACCTGGTCCTCGCCGACGTAGCCCGCCTTGCCGCGGACGCGCTGGTCGCCTCCCGAGCAGAAGGCCTCGTCTCCGGCGCCCGTCAGGATCACGACGCCGACCTCGGGGTCCTCCCGCGCCTCGTCCATGGCGTCGATCAGCTCGCGGACCGTCTGAGGGCGGAACGCGTTCCGGACCTCGGGGCGGTTGATCGTGATCTTCGCGATCCCCTCCGACTTCTCGTAGAGGATGTCCTTGTAGGTCTTGGCCGGCTTCCACTCGATGGACGGTGCGACGGGCATGAAGCGCTCCTTCTTCTAGTCGTGGGTCGGGGTCGCGGCCGAGCCTTGCCGCCGCAGCTCGTTCAGGGTGAGGGTGACGACCATGCCGAGCGCCTCGGGCTGCTCGAGATGGATGTTGTGGCCGGCGTCGCGGATGACCACCTGCTTCGAATCCGGGATTCCGGACGCGAGCCGCTCCGCGTGCGCGCGATACGTCGCGTCCTGCTCCCCGGCGAGGATCAGCGCGGGCACCGCGACCTCCGGGAGCCGCGGGGTGAGGTCGGCCTCGGATCCCTGGCCCATGCCTCGGAGCGCGCGCGCGAGTCCCTCGGGGCGCTGGAGGAGCCTGCGCGCCCGCTGGGCGTCCCGAATCTCGGACGGAAGCGCGCGCTGAGTCGAGAAGATCGGAAGCGCCTCCCAGTGCGGGACGAACCACTCGATGCCGCGCGACTCGATGTCCCGCGCCAGCTGCTCGTCCTTCTCGCGGCGCTCCCGCCGGGCGTCCGGATCCGGAAGTCCCGTCGTGCCGCTCTCGAGGATCAAGGAGCGCACGCGCTCCGGCGCGTCCAGCGCCATGCGAAGCGCGAGGCGGGCGCCCATGGAGTAGCCGAACACGTGCACGGCCGGCACGCCGAGGGCGTCGAGCATCTCGGTGAGATCCCGGACGACGGATCCGGGCGCATAGCGCTCCGGATCGGACGGAGAATCCGTGTAGCCGTGCCCCGGCAGATCCACGGCGATGGAGGCGAAGCCGTTCTCACGGATCCACTCCGCGATCCACGTCCAGTCCTCGGCGCCTCCGGCGAACCCGTGGAGGAAGAGGATGGTGCCGCTCGATGCGGGGCCGAGCCCGGCCGCCACCACCGAATAGGGCAGCCCGCGAATCTCGATCCGCCGGCGCGGCGTGCACCCCCTCACGTCGCCTCCTCGACGGCGCGGATGACCTCCGCCCACGCGGACCGATGGTCCGCGACGTTCTCCGCTCGCCCGGTGCGCACCTCGATGAGGACGCTCTCCCGGAGATTCAGGGATCGCGCCGCCTCCTCCCGCAGCTCCGGGAGCGATCCCGGGCGAACGAACGGGACCCCATAGAGGTCCGCGGCGTGGCGGAAGTCGAGTCCGTGCGGCGTTCCGAAATAGCGCTCGAAGGGCTCGTCGTGCTTCGCGACGGGAAGGAACGAGAAGATGCCGCCGCCGTCGTTGTTCACGACGACGATCGTCGCCCGGCAGCCGCCGTCGCGGAGCGCCACGAGCCCGTTCAGATCGTGATGCAGGGAGAGGTCGCCGGTGACGACGAGCGTGGGCGCGTCGGACCCGGCCGCCGCGCCGAGGCCGCTCGACACGATCCCGTCGATCCCGTTCGCGCCCCGGTTCGCGAGCACCCGCACGCGCTTCTCCGACGAGGGGCCGAAGAGGTCGAGGTCGCGGATCGACATGCTGTTCCCGACGTAGAGGAGCGTCCCGTCCGGCGCCGCGTCGAGGAGCGCCGCCATCGTCCCCCCCTCCGTGAGCGCGTCGGCGCCGCTTCCATGGCCGCGCTCGAGCGCACGCCGCGCCGCGAGCTCGGCGCGGGCGAACGCCTCGCCCCATCCGGGCAGGGGATCGGCTCCGCGTGCGAGCGCGTCCGCGAGCAGGCCGGCGAACGCCGTGGGATCTCCCGTGAAGAGCTCCCGCGCGCGCCGGGACGGATCGCGCCATCCCGGCGCCTCGTCCACGAGGAGGTGGACGGCAGCGGGATGGCGCGACGCGTAGAGATGGAACGTCTTGCTCGTGAGCGCCGCGCCGAACTGGATCAGGACCTCGGGCGCCTCGCGCGAGGCGAACGCGTCCGAGCGGAGGAAGGCGTCATAGGACCCGCACACGCGCGCGCGGTCGTGCGGTCCGTAGCGCACCTGCGACGCGGGATCCGCGAACACCGGATATCCGGTGACGGCCGCCAGCTTCGCGACCGCATCCGCGAACGCGGGCGGCTCGTCCGAAGGTCCGCAGAGAACGAGGCCGCGGCGTCTCGCGCGCAGCAATCCCGCGGCCCGCGCGATGGATCGCGGGGAGGGGTGCGCGGCGCGCGCCGCGCGGGCGCCGAGATCCTCGTCGGGAACGGCGCGCCGCGGGGCGGGCGCGAGGGCGTCGGGCTCCGGTAGGAGCGGCTCGCGGAACGCGAAGTTGAGGTGCACCGGCCCCGCCGGCGGTCCCCACGCGGCATCCACCGCGCGCGCCGCGAGCGACGCGACGTAGGGAAGCAGCTCGGGCTCGGGCGACGGCGCGCCCACCTCGTGGAACAGCCGCACCGCCGACCCGAAGAGCTTCACCTGGTCGATCGTCTGGCCCGCGCCCGTGTCCCGAAGCTCGGGCGGTCGGTCCGCCGTGAGGACGACCAGCGGCACGCGTCCGTACGAGGCCTCGATCACGGCCGGGAAGACGTTCGCCGCCCCCGTTCCCGACGTGGTGACGATCGCGACCGGGCGGCGCGACGCGCGCGCGAGCCCCAGCGCGAAGAACGCGCCGGCCCGCTCGTCGAGCGGAACGTGGGTGCGGATCCCGGACCGATGGAGCGCGAGCGCGAGCGGGGCGGAGCGCGATCCCGAGCAGACGCAGGCGTCACGGACGCCGTGGAGGGCGAGCGACTCGACGAACCGCTCCGCCCACGAGAGCGCGAGCCGTCCTTCGGCGCGTGCCGCGTCCAGCGTCTCAGCCACGAAGCGCCTCTTCCATCGCGAGCATCTTGGCCTCGCACTCCTCCCACTCGCGGGCGGGATCCGAGCCCAGGACGATGCCGGCTCCCGCCTGGAGGAGCGCCTCGCGGCCGCGCGTCATCGCGGCGCGCAGGCCCAGCGTGAGTTCCCCCTCGCCACCGGCGCTCACCCACCCGATGGGTCCCGCGTACCAGCCGCGGGAGGCGGGCTCGAGAGCGCGGATCAATTCCAGGGCGGCGTCCCTCGGCGAGCCCGCGACGGCGGGGCTCGGATGGATGCGCGCGGCCAGATCCAGCACGTGCGTGCCGGGACGCGCCGCCGCGCGGACGCGCGTTCTCAAGTGGGTCACGTTCCGGAGCCGGTGCGTCGAGGGAACGGAGTCCGCCTCGACGCGATCCGCCACGGGGCGGAGGGCCGCGAGGATCTCCTTCACCACGATCTCGTGCTCGAGCGTCTCCTTGGGATCCTCGAGCAGCGAGCCGCCTCCGTTCGCGCCCGTGCCCGCCACCGCGTCCGCCTCGATCCGGCCCTGGCGATGCGCCACGAGCCGCTCGGGGCTCGCGCCGAGGAACGCGGAGCCGTCCCCGCCCTCGTACCGGAACCGGTAGCAGCCGGGATAGGTCTCGTTCAGCGCTCGGAAGATGGCTTCGGTGTCGTAGGAATCGCTGCCGCGCACGATCCGGCAGCGGGAGAGCACGACCTTGATCAGCGAACCCGAGCGGATCCTCTCCAGGGACGTTTCCACCCCACGGGTCCATCCGTCGCGGGACCACGCGTCCTCGGTCCACGCGGGACGTTCCGGCGCGCGCCGCTCCGCGGGTTCCTGCTCCTTCGACCTCCACTCGACCACCTGGACCGCGCCCGACGCGTCCCGCCGCTCGACTCGTCGTGGAATCCACGCGCGATAGAGCGAGGACGCGACCTCCGCGCCGCTCCGCGTATCGAAGGGGAAGACCATCATGGCCGTGAGGCGCTCGGCCACCGAGCGTCCGTCCATGGAGGCTCCGTCGAGCCGTGCCGAGGTCGCGAGCGCGTCGAGCCAGGTCCGGACCTCGCCGAACGGATCCCCGCCCGCCCGCTCGAAGCGGGCCACGCTTCCGGTCGCGACGATCCGCTCGCCGTCGGGCGTCTCGAGCGTGAAGCGAGGGTGGATGCCGGAGGCGGTCGACGGGACGGGTTCGCGCGCTCCGGAGGAGTCGGTGGCGTGCACGCGTCCGAAGAGCGTCGCGACGGCGGGGGAAGAGGAGGTCGGAGTCACCGGGCGAGTATAGAGACGCGGCGAAGCACCTGCAACGGCGCGCGATGCGGGCTTCGGGGTCCGGAGTGACCCGGTGTGGCCCGTGCGCGACAAAGGAATGGCGGTCCCGCGCCGCCTCTCCTATAGTGCCGCGATGCTTTCGCTCCCGGAGCACCTGCCGCCTCTCGCGCTCGGGTTCGCCGCCGGGCTGCGGCACGCGCTCGACGCCGATCACCTCGTCGCGATGGCCACGATCGTGAGCC